>JAYTFQ010000500.1:0-5570 GCA_043734225.1 Anaerolineales bacterium
GTCAGCTTGCGGGTGGTGGCATGGTTTTCAATGATACCAATAACGTTAGCCTTCGCGGTAGTACCGGAAAGTTGGGGTTTGGTCAGCGCCACCTGAAAATCGGCGGCTGTGAGCGCTCGCCCCAGGTGCACCGACTGTCTCACTTCGGCCGGGTAGTCGAAAGCGGGCAGGTCCACCAGCCAGCGGCCGGCCTCAGCGATGACCACCCCGCCCGCAATCACCAGTTCGGCGTGAAAGTCGGTCAGGTCGGCGGCCAGCACAATATCGGCCTGGCGGCC
Source organism: Anaerolineales bacterium (assembly GCA_043734225.1). GTDB lineage: Bacteria > Chloroflexota > Anaerolineae > Anaerolineales > UBA6663 > JAYTFQ01. The sequence continues at coordinate 279 of JAYTFQ010000500.1, forward strand.
GGGGGCGATCTGGCCCACGTCCTGGCTGACCCCGAAATGCTCGGCGGTGTTGAGTGTCATCATCTGGATAGCCGTCAGCGGCTTCAGCCCCTGGGCCACCACGTGCCGCAGTACGCGGTCCATGTGCCCGTCGTTCACCAGCGTGCCGGAATGCGAGTCGTCGGTCACCAGCACGAAGTGGCGCGGGTCCAGCCCGAGTTCGGTGATGGCCTTGATCTGCGGCGCCACGTCGAACCAGGCTGAGCCGTAGCGCATCATTACCCGCATGCCCTGCCGGGCGCGCGCCACGGCGTCCTGCGTTCGGGTGCCTTCGTGGTCATCCGCCGGCCCGCCGGCCGCGTAGGCGTGAAATGGCCGGCCCAGGTCGGGCGAGGCGTAGTGCCCGCCGATGACCTTGCCCGCCTTGAGCGTCTCGGCCATTTCGCCGTGCATCTTAGGGTCGGACAGGAACACGCCCGGAAAATTCATCATCTCGCCCAGGCCGATGACGCCCGGCCAGGTCATGGCCTCGCGCACCTCGTCCGGGCCGAGCGTGGCGCCCGACGTTTCCAGCCCCGGCGCGGACGGAACGCACGACGGCATCTCCACCCACACATTGATCGGCTGGAGCGCCGCCTCGTCCACCATCAGCTTCACGCCGCGCAGGCCGTAGATATTGGCGATCTCATGCGGATCGACGAACATGCCGGTGGTGCCGTGCGGCCCGACGGCGCGCACAAATTCGGTCACCGTCACCATGCCGGACTCGATGTGCATGTGGCCATCCAGCAGGCCCGGCACCAGATAGCGCCCCGCCGCCTCGATCACCCGCGTGTCCGGCCCCACGGTGTAGCCGGCGTCCGGCCCCACATAGGCGATGCGCGCGCCCTTCACGGCGATATCGGTGTGGGGCACGATCTCGCCCGACTGCACGCACACCCAGCGGCCGTTGCGAATCACTAGGTCGGCCGGCGTGCGGCCCATGGCCACATCGACCAGTTCGCGGGAAACAGAGTGCCACGGTTGACGTATCGACATAGTGCCCTATGGAGCGAAACCTGTTTCGCGTTTGGCGCGCGCGACTAATCCCTGCCAGAGTTCCAATGTCTCAAGACCCAATCGGGCCGCCTGCACCGAAATGTACGCGTAGTCAATCGGCTGATTACCCAATCCGTTCATCGAAAACACTACCATGTTATATATGTCTGACGGATGCTTAGCCGATTTGCCTTCGGTCCAAGCCTGCAGTTTCCCTATAATGATATCTTGCGGAAGCGCGCACCACGCCTCAAAAGGAGCAACAGACTCGTCTTCTAAGGTCTGGCGAACTCGTCTGGCAAAGGCAACCTGGTAATCCGGTTCGCGCGTCAAAGGCACCAGATCAGCTTTGACGCCCTCTTCAGCGTCAATAATGTTGAACATGATCCCGGCTCGCGTAGAGTTACGCATCATTTCGGGATCGGCGTAATAACGAGGCCCTGGAAACTGGGCCGCAAGAACTTCAAAATCCTGCTCGCGCAAATCCACCACGATGTCCATGTCAAATGTCACCCGGTTGATGCCGTACACCAAACCGGCAAATGCGCCCACGATCATATAAGGTGCCCCGATATCCTCGAGGGCGTGTACAACTTGAACATAAAATGCGCCGGGACTCACGGCGGCCAATTCCGAATAGGCGTCAAATGCGCCAGCACTTTCATGTTTAGCTCAGACTGGGTTAGCTCGGGAAAGCGTTTTCTGAAAGCTCCCCGCAATAACGACATAGCAAAGGCTTGAGCGTGCATGCCGGCGCGAATCCTCTTCGCCGGTGACAGACTCGCCGTCAGCCGCATCTGCACCCAATCCGGCGGATCGAGACTGGCCACCAATTCCTCGACGGTCATTTCATCCTGCAGGACCACCCTCACACCTGCCACGCGATTGCTAGCCATACACCATCTCCCGAGCAATCCGGTTGTGGCGCTCGATCAGCGGCCCGGTGTCCACGGTCGTCAACTGCCGTTCTTTCACGATAAAGCGGCCATTGATCACGGTATAGTCGGCCGGCTGCGGCGCGCAGAAGATCACCGCCGCCAGCGGGTCGTGCAATGCGCCGGCGTAGTCCAGCCGGCGCAAATCCAGCGCGAAGAAATCGGCGCACTTGCCGGGCGCCAGCGAGCCAATGTCGTCCCGGCCCAGCACCGCTGCCCCGCCCAGCGTGGCAATCTCCAGCGCCTGGCGCGCCGTCAGCGCGGTCGGGTCGCCGGCGCCGCCGGGTGTCTCGGGGCGCAGCCGCGCCAGCAGCAGCGCCTGGCGCGCCTCGGCCACCATGTGGTTGCCGTCGTTGCTGGCCGAGCCATCCACGCCCAGCCCCACCTTCACCCCCGCCGCCCGCATGCGCCGGATGGGGGCAATCCCCGAGCCCAGCCGCATGTTCGAGCTGGGGCAGTGCGCCACGCCGCAGCCGGTGCTGGCATACAGCCCAATCTCGGCCTCGCTCACGTGCACCGAGTGAGCGAACCACACGTCGTCGCCGATCCAGCCCAGCGTTTCCATATAGCCGACCGGGCGATGCCCGAACTTTTCCAGGCAGAAGGCTTCTTCGTCGATTGTCTCGGCCAGGTGAGTGTGCAGCCGCACGCCCAGGTCGCGCGCCAGCAGGGCGCTCTGGCGCATCAACTCGCCCGTCACCGAAAACGGCGAGCACGGCGCCAGTACGATGCGCAGCATGGCGCCCGGGCGCGGGTCGTGGTACTGCTCCACCAGACGCTGGCTGTCCTTCAGGATAAAGGCTTCGTCTTCCACCACCCGGTCCGGCGGCAAGCCGCCGCGCGATTCGCCCAGGCTCATCGAGCCGCGCGAGGCGTGGAAGCGCACGCCAATCTCCTGCGCGGCGCGAATTTCATCGTCCAGCCGCGCGCCGTTAGGAAAAATGTACAGATGGTCGAAGACGGTGGTGCAGCCCGAGCGCGCCAGCTCGGCCAGCCCGGTCAGGGCCGAGGTATACACGCCCTCCGGGGTCAGGTTGGCCCAGATCGGATACAGCCGCGTCAACCAGTGGAACAGGTCGGCATCCTGCACCGCCGGCACCGCCCGCGTCAGGGTCTGATATAGATGGTGGTGGGTGTTAATCAGGCCGGGCAAGACAATATGCCCGGTCAGGTCGAGCACTTCGTCGGCAGTGTCGGGCAGGTCAGCCGTGGCGCCCACCTGTTCCACGCGCCCATCGCGGCAGAACAGCCCGCCGTCGGCAATTTCGCGGCGGTCGGCGTCCATGGTCACCAAAACCGTCGCGTGGCGGATGAGCAGTGTCGGCATGGTTAGCAGTAAGTGAAAAAGTCGGGCAGGCGGCCCGAGCGCGCGTCAGGCAACGGTCACCCCCACATGCGCGTCGGCCAGTTCAGCGCCGTGCAGCGTGTTGCGCATCAACATGGCAATCGTCATCGGCCCCACCCCGCCCGGCACGGGCGTGATGGCCCCGGCGACTTCTTTCACTTCGTCAAAGGCCACGTCGCCCACCAGCCGTGAGCCGGATTTGCGGCTGGCATCCGGAATGCGGTTAATGCCCACGTCAATCACATAGGCGCCCGGCTTCACCCAGTCGGCGCGCACCATTTCCGCCCGGCCCACGGCGGCAATTAGAATATCCGCCGTGCGGCAGATGCCTGGCAGGTCGCGCGAGCGCGAGTGGCACACCGTCAGCGTGGCATCGCGCGCCAGCAGCAGCATGGCCGCCGGCAGCCCGACGATGTTCGAGCGGCCCAGCACCACCGCCTGCGCGCCTTTGAAGGTCGCGCCGGCCTCTTCCAGGAGCACCATGCAGCCCGAGGGCGTGCATGGCGCAAACAGCGGCTTGCGGCCCTTCATGGCCAGCCGGCCGATGTTCACCGGGTGAAAACCATCCACGTCCTTTTCCAGGCTGATGCCGGCCAGCACCGCTTCTTCGTCCAGGCCATCGGGCAGCGGCAACTGCACCAGAATGCCGTGCACGCGCGGGTCGGCGTTCAGCCGCGCCACCAGCGCTTCCACCTCGGCCTGTGTGGCCGTCGCGGGCAGCTCAAACGGAAAGGACTCAATGCCCAGCTCGGCGCAGGCCTTGCGCTTGCTGCGCACATAGCTTTGCGAAGCCGGGTTCTCGCCCACCAGCACGGTGGCCAGGCCCGGGCGCGGCTTGCCGGCAACCAGGCGCTGCTGCACATCCGCGCCCAACTGCGCGCGCACCTTAGCTGCTATGGCCGTTCCATCGATGATTTGAGCGGTCACTCCCACTCCATTGTTTGGTCCATCTGGCGGTTCCCGCGCTGGCTGCGTTCCACCGCGCAGAACCCATTATCACCGAAAATGGGCCGGCTCGGTAAGTGACAGATATCACGAGCGCCGGGCCGCCTTATTTGTGGCGAATCACCATGTCACGGCCGCCAGGCAGGCTGGTAATCCAGCGCCGCGTCCGTAGTCAGGCGGGTCACCTGCTCGCCGCTGAACGTCATGCGATAGATTTCGTGTCGGGCGAGGTCGCGCCAGGATTCAAACGCCAGCCACTTTCCATCCGGCGACCAGGCCGGGTGGGCGTTCGGCCCCACGGTTGTCAGGGCGGTCAGCCCATAGCCGCGCTTGTCCCATTCCGCGATCATGATTTGCGCGCTGCCGGTCACAAAGGCCACAAACTGGTTGTTGGGCGACCAGGCCGGCGCCGAGGCGTCCACATCGCGCGTGATGGCGTCTGGGTTGCCGAACCCGGGCCGGAAGCTGCCGTCGGCAAACATCCAGTAGATCGTCGGCCGGCCGGTGCGGGTCAGGTTGGCCAACGCCAGCCGCTTCCCATCCGGCGACCAGCTCGGCTGGCTGTCGCCGGCATGAGCGCTGCTGATGTCCTTTGCCCCGCTGGCATCCGATTTGACCGTGTAAATTTGCGGCCGGCCGCCATCCGGGTGGACAAAGGCAATGCCGCTCACCGACCAGCTCGGGTCATACGCCCCGCCCAGCAGCGTGATAAACGGGTGCGCGCCGCTGCCGTCGGCGTTGGCCAGGTAAATAGAACTGCTGGGATAGCTGTCGCGTTTGCCTGGGCATGGCGACACAAACAGCAGTTGCTGCCCATCCGGCGACCATGCTGGCTGGCAGGCCCCATCGGCGGCCTGCGTCAACTGAGTCAGATGCGAGCCGTCCACGTTGATCAAAAAAATCTGTGGCGCGCCGGCCCGCTCACTCACGAAGGCGATCTGCCCGGCTGCCCCGCCCGGCGGCGTGGCGCTGGGTGCGGCGGCCACCGTTGCCGCCGCCGTGTGGGTCACTGCTGGCGGGTTGGTCACAGCCGGGGGCGGATTGGTCACA
>JAYTFQ010000501.1:0-4486 GCA_043734225.1 Anaerolineales bacterium
GGCGTATTCGCCGCACGCAGAACGATCCCGAGTTGCAGGTGCACGTGTGCCTCGATCCGCTGGTGCGTCAGCAGTTGCAGGCCAGCGGCACCCAGTCGCTGATGTTGGTGCTGGACCCGACCTGCCAGGACGACCGGCTGGTGGTGGTGATGGCGAGCGTGTGGTATCGCGGGCGCGCCTTGCCGGTGGCCTGGACGAGTTGGCCGGGCAACCAACCCCTGATCGGGGCCGGGTTTTGGGAGCGGGTGCGGGCCTTGTTGGCGCGGGTGGCGCGGCTGCTGCCGGCGGGGGTGGCGATTACCTGGCTGGCCGACCGGGCCTTTGGCACGCCGCAGTTTACCGATGCGGTCGCGTCCTATGGCTGGCATTGGGTGGTGCGGGTCCAGGGCCAGACCTGCTTCCGCGATCGCACCGGGCGCGAACGGCGCTTGCGGGACTTGGTGCGCGGTCCGCGCCAGCGGGCCAAAGGCCGGGGCGAAGTATTCAAGAAACACGGTTGGCGCCCGGCCAGCGTCGTAGCCTTTTGGGGCCGGCGGCACAAGACGCCGCTGTTGTTGGCCAGTGATCAGCCCCTGGGGTGGGAGATGGTGGCGTTCTACCGACAGCGCTTTGGAATTGAAGGGAGCAATCGCGATTACAAGTCCGATGGTTGGCAACTGGAGCGTAGTCAGGTGACCACCTTGGCCCATGTGGAGCGCCTGCTGATTGGCTTGGCCCTGGCGACCTGGTTGGTAACCTGGGTTGGCGCCCAACGCGCGGCCGAGTATCTGCAGCGACCGCCGACCGGTCACCGGCGCACTCGTCCGTATGCGGCCAAGCACAGCCTGTTCGCACTTGGCTTGCAAGTCTTTGCCAGTTGGCTGGCCCGCGAGCCCATCTCCGCCTGGCAGCTCACTGACTGGCAGGCGCCCAATTGGTCCACCCAAATCACCCAGCACCATACCAAAGCTTATGTCTTCACTTTGCACTGACCCTGTCCGCCCTTAAACCCGCGGGGGGAAGGGGGCGTTTTGGCGCGCGTGATGCTGCGAAATATACTGGTCTGTGCTTAGTAGACTGTCAGACAGATGAAGATGTATAACCGGCAGAGGCCCTTCGCGCGCGACTATGACGTAAGGACCAGGGCAGCGCATTCGCGCTCTGGGTGACAGTCCATCCGCTTTAGCCGGACTGGCGGCTAGGGCAACTGCACCCGGCAGAGTTTGAGGTACGGTTTTTCCCCGGCGGCCACTGGAAAATCCAGGGCGGGTTCGTGTTCCACCGGCCCGAGGCGCGCGCCACTGGCGCCGGCCGCCTCCAGCCCGGCGCGAAGCTGAGCCACAAACGAGCGCGCGGGCAGGCTGTGCGTGTTGGCGCAGGCCAGCAGCCAGCCGCCCGGCGCTACCAGCGGCACTGCCAGCGCCACCAACTCGCCGTAATCACGCTCCAGGGCCCAGCGGCTTTTTTTCGTGGTGGCATAGCTGGGCGGGTCGAGAATGACGCCGTTGAAGGTTGTGCCGGCGCGCTGGAACCGTTTGAGCCAATCGAACACGTCGCCAAAAATGAGATCGGTGGCGGCCGGCGCCAGACCGTTGGCGGCAGCGTTGGCATGGCCCCAATCCAGGTAACGGCGCGACACATCGACGTTGACGGCGCGCGTGGCGCCGCCCAGCCAGGCGGCCAGGCCAAAGGCGCAGGTATAGGCGAAACAATTGAGCACGGTCTGGCCGGACGCGTGAGCGCGCACCCAGCCGCGCGCGTCGCGCATATCCAGAAACAGGCCGGTGCTGAGCCCTTCGCCGGGCCGGATGATGAAGCGCGTGCCATGCTCCAGGACCTCGACCTCATCCAACCGCCGGCCGATCAATGGCTCGGGCGGCGCCAGGGCTGCCAACTGGGCCGGGCTGAGGGCGTTGGCCTGCTCCGGCCGGTACTTAAGGTAAACTGACTGCGCGCCCACCTGCTCGGCCAGGGCCTTAAGCAGCGGGGTGGGCGGCGACACGCGCCGCCCGGCGCTGTACAGGTGAGCGACCAGCACATCGGCGTAGCGATCGACCGCCAGATCGGGAAAGCCATCGGCGGCGCGATGGATGAGACGATAGGCGTTGGTGGCGGTATCTGCGGCCAGCGGCGCGCGGCGCGCCAGGGCGGCGGAGAGGCGGGCATCCACAGGCATGACCGGGGATTGTACTATGCCGAGGGGACAAGGCTGAGATGGCAAATTACGGAAGCCAATCCGATATTGACCCGATCCGGGCGGTGATCCTCAAACGCCCAGCCGAAGCGTATGGCGACCAGGCGGCGATTGCCGCCCAATGGCGGGCGCTGAATTACCTGGGCGAGACCGACTTCGCCACGGCGCGCGACCAGCACGCGGAGTTTGCCGGGCGCCTGGCTGAGGCCGGGGCGGAGATTTGCTACCTGCCGGCCGCGGCCGGCACGGGGCTGGACTCGGTGTATGTGCGCGACACGCTGGTGATGGCGCGGCGGGGGGCGGTGCTGTGCCGGATGAGCAAGCGGGCGCGCTCGGCTGAGCCGGAAGCCATGGCGGCCTATCTGCGAGAAATGGGTGTGCCGATCCTGGGCGCAATCAGCGGGGAGGGGCGGCTGGAGGGCGGGGATGTGACCTGGCTGGACGAGCGCACGCTGGCAGTGGGCCAGGGCTATCGCAGCAACGCCGAGGGGCTGCGCCAATTGCGCGAACTATTGGGCGCTGACGTGGACGAGGTGATCCCGGTGCCGCTGCCACACTGGACCGGCCCGGAAGATTGCCTGCACCTGATGTCGTTTTTGAGCGTGGTGGATGGCGATCTGGCGGTGGTCTACTCGCGGCTGATGCCGGTGCCGTTCCGCCAACTACTTTTGGCGCGCGGTCTGACGCTGGTGGAAGTGCCCGACGCGGAATATGACTCGATGGCCTGCAATGTGCTGGCGCTGGCGCCGCGGCAGTGCGTGATGCTGGCCGGCAATCCGGTGACGCAGGCCAGGCTGGAGGCAGCCGGCGCGCGGGTGAGCCGCTATGCCGGCAGCGACATCTCGATCAAAGGCAGCGGCGGGCCCACCTGTTTGACGCAGGCATTTTGGAGGGAAGCATGAGCCTGACAGGCCGCGCCTCGCGGTTGGCGGTTGGCGCCGTGGGAGCGCTGGCGGGGCTGGCCATGCTGGCGTGCAGCCTGGGCGGCTCGGCTGCGCCCACGGAGACGCCGCTGCCGCCGCCGACCAACACGGCAATTGCCACCCAGGCGCCAGCCACCGCCACGGCCGCGCCGACAGACACGGCCGAGCCGCCCACGGCCACGGCCGCCCCGAGCGCCACGCTGGTTCACATCATCCTGCTGGCCATTGCCGGGCCAGACAAAAAAGTGGCACTGGTTACGCTGGACGGGCAGCGCGTGCCGTTGGCGCAGGCGCCGGGCAATTTGTACGCGCTGGCGACGTTGTCCACCGATCCGGGCGCCGCCTCGCAGGCATATGTGATCGGGCCGCAAGGCGTCAAAGCGCTGACGTTTGTCAACCATTCCAGCGAGGGTTTTGCCAATTACACAGGCGCGAGCGCGCTGCGGGGTGAGGTGGCCTGGGACCACTGGGCAACGGCATCGGCCACGGGGACAGTCAGCTCGGAAATCTTTGTGGCCAACAGCGACGGGTCTCAATTGCGCTCGGTGCTGAAGTTGAGCAGCGACCACGTGCTGCACGTGGTGCGGTTCTCGCCGGATGGCCAGACCTTGTTCTACAGTCAGGAACCGCTGGGGTTGGGCGGTTACATCCCGTTCAGCAGCGGCATTTCGGATCTTTTCGCGCTGGATTTGGCCAGCGGGAGCAGCCGCCAACTGGTGCCGGCGGCCGCGGCGGGCGCGATCTGTCTGGATGATTTCGCGCCCGATGCCAGCCTGGTGGCGCTGCACTGCAACAACAAGACCATTGACGTGCTCGACACCAGCACCGGCACCATCGGGCAGATTGCGGCGCCAAGCGGGGCGGCGGATTGGCAAGTGGAGGGCGACGCGCGCATCAGTCCCGACCAATCGCGGGTGGCGTTTGGGCTGGCGCTCGGCGACCCCAACCATGAACAGGGCTGGGTGGCGGTCAGCGAGAGCTTGACCGGCACGGCGCGCCTGGTGGCCACGGCGCCGTCGGGCGACTATTACTCGGTGAAAGGCTGGCTGAATGGCAGCACGCTGGTGCTGCAATCCTGGGGCAAGCAACCAGGGGTGTGGGTGGTGCAGGCAGACGGCAGTGATCTGCGCCGGCTGGCCGAGGGCATCTTTATTGGGGGCGGGTGATCGCCATCCCTATGCGAGAGGCAATATCCAAACAGCACATTTCGCTGGCTCATTTTGCTAGAAAACGCAAAGTTTCAGCTGTTGTCACGGGGTGGCGCGGAGACTGCACGGTCACTAAGGACATCAAGGCGTTTTTGGTATCTGCTCAGGCTCGCCAGCGAGATCAATGAAAACATTGGAAAAGACGTGTGCCATAGGCAGGCGATGAAATCGCCTGCCTATGG
>JAYTFQ010000502.1:0-6157 GCA_043734225.1 Anaerolineales bacterium
GGGCGGTGGTGCGGCGCGAGTGGCGGGAGGGGTTTGCCCGCTTCGTGGAACTGGCCGAGGCCGTGCCGGCCGATGACTACGCGGGCGCGGGGCGCTATCCGTGGCTGGAAGGTGACGCGCTGCTGGCGGTGCTGGAGGGCTCGTTTGAGCACCACGACGAGCACCTGGCGCAGGTGCTGGCGTGGCAGGCGCACTAATCACCCAAAGTTGCCGCTTCGCTGGACATTTCCGATTACGCGTTGCCCACTTGCTTCCGGGCGACGTTATGTCGCCCGCCGCTTCATTTGCCTATTCCCGAAAGGGACCGCTCCAAAGGGGCCGCTTTAACACCGATAGGCGCCCGCGCTCCCCCTGCTCCCCACAGGCGTTAACTTAACAAGTCGCTGCCCGGAATTGACGCAAATGGCGGCGGTGAGGCTGCCGCCAATCGCGCCTGCCAACCCCAAAAGTGCTAGGGCAGGTGCGCTCCTACAATTAACAGCCGAGCCGGTGTCATGTGGGAGCGCACCTGCCCTACACCTGCCCCACGGCACGTGCGGGTCTTTGTTGGGGTTGCCGGCGCGATGCCGCTCGGTGTTTCAAGTGCGTTGGACATTGAACAAGCCTGACCGCGGTGAAGTTAACGCCTATGCCCCTGAGCCCCTGCTGCCGCTTCCCGAAGGGGACCGCTCCCGAAGGGGACCGCTTCAAAACGGACAGGGTGGCACGCCGGTTTGGATCGCATCCGACAGCAGTCTGATTTCAAGCCAGCGCAGCCGCTGCCTACGGCAAACGATGGGCGGTAGTCAACCAATAGGAGAGATTCACCAGGCGGGGTTACCTGGATGGGCGGCGGATGTTCGGAGTATAATTGGGTCGAGTGGGGTCAACATACCGCAAGGGGCCGTGGCAAGGGGCCGCGCCAATTCGCTGGCGCAAACGAACCGTCCATCCAATCCACATAGCACTCGAATCGCCTGTAAACAGTTGAGCAGCCCCAAGTGAACCGTGCCGGCCGGCCGGTGGTATGTATAAGCTTGCGCCGGGCACCTGTAACAAATTGGCAAGAATTTGAGATAATGCTGTATGCGCCCCGCGGGCCGTTGTCGCGAAGTTCCGCGGTTATCTACTAGTTTGTTCGAGGAGATTAAGATGAAGATGATGTTTCGTTTGCACAATAAGCGCCTGGTGTCGTTTGCTTCCATTGCTTTAGCCGCCTCGGTGCTGCTCGTCGCCTGCGCCGGCCCGGCCGCCACCCCCACTGTTGCACCCACTGCTGCCGCAACCACCTCTGCCCCCACAACCGCCCCCACCGTCGCCGCCGCGGCGACCGAGGCGCCCACCACTGCCGCTGCCACGGCCACCGTGGCCGCCGCGGCCACTGAGGCCCCCACAACGGCGGCCGCTACGGCCACCGCCGCCACAACCGGCGCGGGCGCCGGCCTGCTGCGCGTGGCCATGCAGCCGGTAGTGAAAACCGACCCGGCGCTGATCTCGTCCGACTCGGAAGTGATGCTGGCCAACGCCGTGTATGACTATCTGGTGGATGTAGATACCAAGTCCGCCATCCAGCCGCGGCTGGCCACCAAGTGGACGGTGTCGGCCGATGGGCTGACCTACACGCTGGACCTGGCCCAGGGCGTGACCTTCCACGACGGCAGCGCCTTCTCGTCAGCCGACGTGGTGTGGACCTTCAACCGTCTGCGTGACGCTACCCAAAAGCTGCCGACCGCCGACCTGTACAAGAACATCGCCAACGTAGCGGCGGCGGGCGCCAACCAGGTGGTCTTCACGCTCACCAAGCCCAACCCGTTCTTCTTGTACGATCTGAGCGACAACCACGCCCTGATCATGAAGGCCAACACGGCCGACCCGAAAGACTTCAACGGCACCGGCCCGTTCAAGGTCACCAACTTCAGCGCGGAAGACCGCGTGGAGCTGGCGGCCAACGACAAATACTTCATCCCCGGCGAGCCCAAGCTGAAGAACTTCACCATCCTGTTCTTCGCGGATGAGAACGCCTCCGTGGACGCCCTGAAGGGCGGCCAGGTGGACCTGGTGATGCGCATGTCGACCGCGCTGTACACCAGCCTGAAGACCGAAGCCGGCATCACCACCATGGACATCCCCACCAACGGGTTTGACCTGATCCGGCTGCGCTCGGACCGCAAGCCGGGCAACGACCCGCGCGTGATCCAGGCCATGAAGCTGGTCACTGATCGCGCGGCCATCCTGAAGCTGGTGCAGGGCGGCTACGGCGCCATCGGGCGCGACAGCCCCATCGGTCCGCTGTACGCCTCCTACTATAGCGAGGATACGCCCCTGCCGGCGGTGGATATCGCCAAGGCCAAGCAGTTGATCATCGACGCCGGCTATCCGAACGGCTTGAAGATCGACCTGCACACACCCGACACCGGCGGCCGGCCCGACCTGGCCGCGACGCTGAAGAGCGAGTGGGCGGCGGCCGGCATCGACCTGAACGTGGTCGTCGAGCCGGAAAGCGTCTACTACGCCGACAACGGCTGGCTGCAGGTGGACCTGGGCATCACCGGCTGGGGCTCGCGCCCCTATCCGCAGTTCTATCTGGACACCATGCTCAAGACCGGCGCGGTGTGGAACGAGTCGCACTGGTCCGATCCCGAGTTCGACAAACTGACCGCCGAGGCCGGCAGCACGCTGGATGAGGCCAAGCGCGTGGCGGATTACAAGCAGATCCAAAAGATCCTGATCGAGCGCGGCCCGGTCATCATCCCTTACTACTTCGCGCAGTTTGCCGCGATCAAGAGCACTTTCCAAGGCTTCCAGGTCCAGGCCTTCGCTGGCCGGACCGACTTCCGGAACGTGACGGGCGGGCAATAGCGGCCGCCGCTCCCTACCGGTCGTAGACACGGCCTTGAGCGTCTCCGAAACACCTCTCCCAATCCGGGGGGGCGGGCCAAACCCGCCCCCCCTGGCTGTTTCTCACCAGCGCTGGCGGGCGCTGAGTGGCGCGCTGGCGCAGCTTTACCGCCAGCCGGCCTCCGCAGTGGGCACCACCATCTTCATCGTCTTCGTCCTGCTGGCCCTAATGGGGCCATGGCTGGCGCCTTACGGCGAAAACCAACAAATCGTGGATGACGCCAGCCAGGCGCCCTCGGCCCGGCACCTGTTTGGCGTGGACCGGCTGGGGCGCGATGTATTCAGCCGGGTGCTGCTGGGCGCGCGCGACATCCTGACTCTTGCTGGGCTGGGCACGCTGCTGGCGGTGGTGTGCGGCACCAGCGTGGGGCTGCTCAGCGGCTATCGCGGCGGCCTGTTTGACGAGCTGCTGATGCGCTCGTTTGACAGCCTGCTGGCCATGCCGGCGCTGCTGCTGTCGCTGGTGCTGCTGGGCGTGGTGGGGCCGTCGCGCAACAGCGTGCTGATCGTCATCGTGGTGGTCTACACGCCCATCGTGGCGCGCGTGGTGCGCAGCGTGGTGCTGGGCGTGAAGCAAAAAGGCTTTGTGGAAATCGCGCGCGTGCAGGGCGAGTCGCAGGCGCGCATCCTGTTTCGCGAAATCTTGCCCTCGGTGCTGCCGGCGCTGACGGTGGAGGCGGCGCTGCGCTTCTCGTACGCCATCTTCCTGGTGGCCTCGCTGGGCTTTTTGGGCGTGGGGGTGCAGCCGCCCGCGCCGGATTGGGGCCTGATGGTGAACGAGGCGCGCAGCTTTGTGACCCAAACACCGTGGGCGCTGTATTTTCCGGCCGGCGCTATCTCGGTGATCGTCATCGGCGTGAACCTGATGGCCGACGGGCTGAAGCGCGTGCTGCAGGTGCAGACGCCATGAGCGCGCCGGCGGCCGACGCCGTGGTCGAGCCCATTCTGCGCGTCTCCGGCCTGACCGTGGCCTATCGCAGCGGCCGCGGCTGGCTGGACGCGATCCGCGAGGTGGACCTGGAAATCGCCGCCGGCCAAACGTATGGCCTGGTGGGCGAGAGCGGCAGCGGCAAATCGACCCTGGCGCTTGCCATCATGCGCTACCTGGACGAGGACAGCCTGGTGCGGGCCGGCCAGATTGAATTTGGCGGGCGCGACCTGCTGCGGCTGGGGCCAGGCGAGATGCGCCACATTTGGGGCACACAGCTCAACCTGGTGCCGCAAGACCCGCTGTCATCGCTGAATCCCTCGCTGCGCGTGGGCGAGCAGATCGCCGAGACCTTGCGCGCCAACCTGAAGCTGGGCCGGGCGGCGGCGCAGGCGCGCGCGCGCGAATTGCTGAGCATGGTGCGGCTGGCCGACCCGGAGCGCGTGGCCGCCAGCTACCCGCACCAAATTAGCGGCGGCATGCAGCAGCGCGTGCTGATTGCCATGGCGCTGGGCACCGAGCCGCGGCTGCTGGTGCTGGACGAGCCCACCACCGGGCTGGACGTGACCACCGAGGCAGCCGTGCTGGACCTGCTGCGCGACCTGATGCGCGACCATCACACCGCCTCGCTGTACGTGACGCACAACCTGGGCGTGGTGGCGCGCATTTGCGACCGGGTGGCGGTGCTGTATGCCGGCGAGCTGGTGGAAGACGGGCCAACCGCCGATCTCTATCGCCAGCCGCTGCACCCCTACACCCTGGGGTTGATCGACAGCATCCCGCGCCTGGGGACGCGCAAAACGCACACCAGCCTGGCCGGGCTGCCGGGGCAAATTCCACCGCTGAGCGACCGGCCCACCGCCTGCGTGTACGCCCCGCGCTGCCCGCTGGCCATTGCCATCTGCTCTGAAAAGCGCCCCACCCTGGACCGGCCAACCCCGGACCGCTCGGTGCGCTGCCACCGCTGGCCGGAGATTTTGGCCGAGCAGATCAGCGCGCGGCAGCCGGTGGCGGCCGCCGAGCCGCAGGCGGCTCAGACTTCGCCGCCTGTGGTGCTGAAGGTGGATGACCTGCGCGTGGCGTTCCCCTTGCGGCGCAGCCTGCCGGATGTGCTGCGCGGCCGGCCGCGCCGGGCAGTGAAGGCGGTGGACGGGGTGAGCCTGACGGTGCGCAGCGGACAAACGCTGGGGCTGGTGGGCGAGAGCGGCAGCGGCAAATCGACCCTGGCGCGCACGGTGATTGGGCTGGTTGAAACAACCAGCGGCCAGATTGACCTGCTGGGCGCGCGGCTGGCGCCGACCGTGGGCCGGCGCGGGCGGGAGGTGCTGCGCCATTTGCAGATGGTGGCGCAGAACCCGCAGGAGGCGCTGAACCCGTACCTGACCGTGGGCGAAAGCCTGAGCCGGCCGCTGGCCATCCTGCTGGGGCGCTCGCCGGCCGAAGCGCGGGCCGAGGTGGCGCGGCTGCTGCAGGCCGTGCGGCTGCCGGCCGAGTATGCCGGGCGGCTGCCGAGCCAACTGAGCGGCGGCGAGAAGCAGCGCGTGGCCATTGCGCGCGCCTTTGCCGCCAACCCGGATGTGCTGGTGGCCGACGAGCCGGTGTCGGCGCTGGATGTGTCGGTGCAGGCCTCGATCCTGAACCTGCTCAACGAGCTGCAAGCCGCCAACCGGACCGCCATCCTGTTTATCTCGCACGATATCGCGGTGGTGGGCTATCTAGCCGACGTGGTGGCGGTGCTGTACCTGGGGCGGCTGATGGAGGTGGCGGCGACCGGCTCGGTGTTCCAGGCGCCGCACCATCCGTATACCGAGGCGCTGCTCTCGGCCGTGCCGGTGCCTGACCCGACGGTGACACAGACCGAAATTCGGCTGGCGGGCGAAGTGCCCAGCGCGGTGGATATGCCGGCCGGCTGCCCGTTTCACACGCGCTGCCCGCGCTCGCTGGGGCGGGTGTGCGCCACGCAGACGCCGCCGTGGCGGGTGGCGCCGGACGGCAAGCGCATTTTTTGCCACATTCCGCTGGAGGAGCTGGCGGCGGCTCAAATGCTGCTCGCTCCCTCCCTGGTCTGGCCTACGCCAGACCACGGGGGAGGGCCGGGGTGAGGGCGAGCGGCTGAAATGAAAGCGGCTGCCATTCGCAAGTGCGCCGCAGAACAATGTCCTGCCGGGCCGCACAGCAGCATGGCATTAATGCTTCTCGCTCCCTCCCCCAGCGGCCGTAGGTCCCCGGAGCGAAGCGCAGGGGAGTGGAGGGCCTCACAAGGGTAGGTTTTTCTGTACCGGCGGCTGTGTTCGCTAGCCCCGCCTGGAGCTTCCGGTCTACGACCGGGTGCGCTCTGGGCTAGCAGGTGCG
>JAYTFQ010000503.1:0-2495 GCA_043734225.1 Anaerolineales bacterium
TAATGATCTGTCGCCGCCGGCCCAGCACCGCCGCGGCCAGCAGCACCACTGTCGCGGCCAAATAATAGACCGGCACATGCCCAGTCAGCGCCGCGTCGCGCGCGCCGCTAAAGTCCAGCGCCGCCAGCCCGTTCAGCGGGCCGCCATACCACAGCACCAGATAGATCACCTCAAACGCCTTGTTGCTGTTGGTCCAGACGCCCAGCGCCAGCGCGGGAATAAACACCACGGCCGTGCCCCAGGCCAGCAGCGCCGCCGCCTGCCCGGCCGCGGCCAGCCGCAGCGCCGCGCCCAGGCCGGTCAGCGCGGTCACCAGCACCCCCGCCAGCCACAGCGCCGGCAGTTGCCGCCGCAGCGGCGTCGTCGCTGAAAAGATCATTTGCCCCGTTTGCCAGCGCGCCTCGCGGCTGCCCAGCCCCGACCACAGCAGCAGCGGCCAAATCCAGGCCAGCGGCAGCCACATCTGGCGCGTCAGGCCCACCGGCGAGAGCAGTCCGCCGCCGATGAGGCCCAGCGCCACGACCGCCCACCACCACGGCACGCCCTTCAGCATCAGCTGCAGCTCGGACCCCAGCGTGCGCATGAGCAAGCTGGCCCCGTTGGGCGCCGCCGCGCGGGCCAGGTGCGTCAGGCTGCTGGCCGGCGCGCTGACGGGCAGCTCAACCAGCGCCAGTTCCCCGGCCGGCTCCGCCAGCTGTGGCTTGCGCCGCCCCGGCCGCATCTCGCGCGAGGGGTCGAAGCGGTCAAAGAAGATCGCCGACAGCAGCGCCAGCCCCGCCGCGGCCGCCACCGGCAGCAGGCGCGGCCCGATCAGCGCGCCTGTCCAGGCCAGCCCCGGCCACACAAACGTCTTCAGCGTGCCGGCCGGGACAATGCCGAACGACGCGCCGCCGGTGAAGCTCGGGTCGACAGCCAGCAGCGCCGCCTTCATGCTCGCTGTCAGGGTCTGCATGCCGACCACGTCCAGCGCCGGCGCCTGTTTGCCCAGGGACATGGTCGCCAACAGCAGCATCGGAAAAACAAAGAAGTAGACGACGTTCCCAAAACCGCCGCGCAGCCATGAGATCGTCTCGAACAGCACCGCCAGCGCCGCCACCAGCGCCATCATCGGCAGCGCCAGGAACAGCAGCGGCGCCAACAGCGCCCACAGGTCAAATTGCGCCTCGCGCGCGATGAGCTGCATGGCGATGCCGGCCAGCGCCAGGATGGCGACCATCACCAGCAGCACCGCGCAGTTGCTCAGCCACTTGCCCAGCGTGTACAGCGGCGTGGTGGCGATAATTTGCCCCACCCCGGTGTCATAGTCGCGGGCGATGGCGTTCTTGATCAGATAGAACCCAAACCAGCCCAGGAATAAGTTGACCGTCAGCGCCATCAGGCTGCCCACCCAGGCCGAGTTGAGCACGCCGCGGTAGTTGTCGAGCCGTAATAGGATTTGGCCGGCGTTGACGGCGTAGCCCAGAAACAGCACCAGCCCCAGCGTCACCAAAAAGCTGTAGCGCCGCGCGCGCTCCAGAAAGTCGGCGCGGATCAGATGATAAAGCGCGTTCATGCCGGGCGGCTGTCGCGCGCCAGATACAGGTAGGCGTCTTCCAGCCGCGCCGTCACGGCCGCGGCCTGCGGGTCAGGCGCGGCCTCCGCCACCGCCCGCACCTGCACCCCCTGGCTGCCGCGGATGGTGCTGCTGATCAGCAGCCGCTGCTTCAGCGCCGGCAGCTCGGCGCTGGCCGCCTGCCACTCCCACACCTTGCCCACCACCTCCTTTAGCAGCGCCTCCGGCGCGCCGTGGCGCACCAGCCGGCCCTGGCGGATGAGGGCGATGTCGGTGGCCGTGGCCTCCACGTCCGACACGATATGTGTGGATAGAATGACGATGCGCTCGCCGGATAGGTCCGAGAGCAGATTGCGGAAGCGCACGCGCTCCTCCGGGTCCAGGCCCACCGTCGGCTCATCCACGATCAGCACTTGCGGGTCGTTCAGCAAGGCCTGGGCGATGCCCACGCGCTGCTTCATGCCGCCTGAGTAGCCGCCCAGCGGCCGGCGGGCCGCCTGGGTCAGGTTGAGCACCACCAGCAGCTCGTCAATCCGCCGGCGCGCCACGGCGCCGGCCAGGCCCTTCACCGCGCCATATATTCCAGAAACTCGACCGCGTTCAGATTGGGGTAGACGCCGAAGTCCTGCGGCAGATAGCCCAGCACGGCCCGCAGCGCATCCGGCGCCTGGCGCACATCGGCCCCGTTCCAGGTCACGCGCCCCTCCGTCGGGCGGGTGATGGTGGCCAGAATGCGCATCAAGGTGGATTTGCCGGCGCCGTTCGGCCCCAGCAGGCCCAGCACGCCCGGCCCCAATTCCAGGCTGAACTCGCGCAGGCCCCACACTTGGCCGCCATAGCGCTTGCCCACGTTGTCGATCACGAGCTGCATATCATCTCTGCCTGGTCACGAATGATCGGCCGAATTGGATGGCACGCCCCGGCGCCCGTAGGGGGCGGGGCG
>JAYTFQ010000504.1:0-3636 GCA_043734225.1 Anaerolineales bacterium
GGCGCCTGCGCGGCGACAGATTGTGTGTGTTCGGCAGGGCTGACCTGGCGCGTGCCCAGCAAGAGCCACCCCATCACCCCGCTGGCGACGAAAGCGGCCACCAGGTTGCCAATCAGCGCCACCGACAGCATCGTAAACGTTGCTTCGGCGCGCGGCCCGCCCACCCGCCGTCCCAACAGGTCTTGCAGCCCATCGGCCAGCAAGAAAGCGGCCCCGGCCGCCGGTCCGGCCGCCCGGGCCAGCCTAAGGCCGAAGCGCCAGCCGCGCATGACCGTGCCGGCCACCAGCGCCAGCAGTCCGACCGCGGCCATGTTCGCCAGGCTGAACAAGATGGCGAAGACCATGTGGATGGGAATACGGCCGGCGCGCCCCTGCTCCACGAACACGTTCTCCAACACGCCCAGCCCCATCACGGCGCCTATGTTGGCCGCGGCAAAGGTGATGGCCGTCGCCGCCATCAGCAGGCGCGGCCGCGGCGCGCCGGCCTGCCGCGCCAGCGAGCGCCCCCACAGGCCGCCGGCCGCCAGCAGCGCGCCGACTGCCAGCACCAGCGTGGGCAGCGAGGCCCCATCCTGGTCATGGCCCAAGAGTTGTTGGGCCAGGATCAGCGCGACAAAGATCGCCGGAAACGCGCCGCCCAGATAGAGCGCGCCGCGCAGACCGGGCATGACGAAGTGTGTTTTCATGGGGAGCGGCGGGCACGATTATTGGACCGTCAATGTGATTTGCTGCGTCAGACCTGCGCCAGCCAGGGCCGTGTGGGCGCCATCAGCGGCTTGCAGGCACAGCGTGTGTTTGCCCGCGGGCAGCTCCAGGTCGGCGGCCAGTTGGGCCTTGCCATAGTGCAGGTGCTGGGCGTCTTTGGGGATGGTGCTGCCGGCGGCCACACAGGGCGTGTCCACCATGATGTGCAGATGGCCCGCGCCCGGCTTCACCGCCCCAGCCGGCTCAACCGTGAAGTGCTCGGCGCCGAGCGTGACGTGCACCGGGCTGGAGACCGTGGCGCCGTCGGCCGGGCTGGCGAAGAACACGCGCGGCGCCGCGCCCGCGCTGGCGCAGGCCGCGGGCAGGGCCAGAAAAATGGCGACTAACAATCGAGGGACTGTCCGGAAATGCATTGGGAGCCTCCAGGGTCAGGTAATTGTGGATAATGCCACAATACCGCCGGGAGGCACCTGTTGTCATGGGGGCGTACCCCTATTGGGGTCGGGAAGATTGCGCCGCGGGTTTGTTTAGCGGAGACCGACGAGGCGGGGCAGCTCGATGATGACGCCCAGCAGGCCCCACAGGGTGCCCAGGACGGCGCCGGCGAGCACGTCGCGCGGGTAGTGGGCGCCAACGTAGATGCGGGTGATGCCCACCAGGAGCGCCAGCAGGTACAGGCCAATGGCGGGCCACAGGCCCAGGCCGAAGTGCTGGATGATGAGGGTGATGACGAAAAAGATCTGGCTGGTGTGGCCGCTAGGGAACGAGCGGCCGGGCTGTTTGTAGCCGACGATGCGCGCCTGGATGTGCCGGACGGACGGGCGCGAGCGGCCCACCAGGGCCTTAACCAGCTCCACCAGCAGCCACAAGGTCAGCGAGCCGAGCACCAGCTCATACGCCAGCCGTGTTTGGGACGCGAGCCACAGCGCCAGGATGAGCGGCGGCAAGATGAAGGCGCTGCCAAGCTGGGTGAGGCCGAGCATGGCCCAATCCAGCCACAGCGGGCGGCGGCCGCGCAGGTTGAGGGCGATGAACACCCACGAATCCACGGCCTGCCCGGCGGCCCACAGCAGCGAGAGCGCCACCAGGCTGAACACCACCGGCAGCGTGAGCAGCACCGGGTTGGCCTGGGCGCCGCGCCAGAGCGAGCCGCGCAGATCGGCCGGGGCGGCCAGTACGGCCAGCAGCAGCCCGGCGGCCAGCAGCGCGGCGGTGAGCAGGTGGCGGCGCCGCCGGCGGTGGCGGATGGCCTGCCAGGCCGGGCTGTCGCGTTCGGGCGCGGCTGAGGCGGCCGGCGCGGCTGGAGGGGCCGAAGGGACCGCGGGCGGCAGGCTCAAGCGGTTTCCGCCGCTGGCGCTGGGGCATCAGCCGGCGGGGCGAGCTCCGGCTCGGGCACGGCGGCTGCCGCGGCCGACTCGGCGGCCGAGGCGGCCTGGGCGGGCGTGGCGGTCAGGCCCGTCAGAGCCTGGTCCGGCGGCACCTCCGGCGCGGCCACGATGGTGAGCGCTTGCCGGCGCACGCCCAGGCGCACGCGCGGCGCGGCATCCATCGGAAAGCCATCCACCACCAGCGGCATGGGCGGGTCCGTTTCCACCGTCATCCGCTGCGCCTTGTAGCGCAGGATGCGGTCGTCTTCGGGCCCGCCGGTGGCGGATTTGATGACGCTGCCCAGCAGGTCCATCTTGGTCAGGTCGGCGTAGACGACCAGATCGAGATGGTTGTCGTCCAGCAGGCTGTCGGGGGCCACCCGGAAGCGCGGGCCAACGAAGAGCATGTTGGCGGCCAGCACGATGTGGCCGTGGGTGCGCACGGGCGGCTGGCCATCCACCGTCAGGTGAATTTCAGAGGCGGGCGATGAGATGAGGGTGGCCAGCAGATCGCCCAGGCGGCCCAGGTTGCCGTGCTGGATGTCGTCGGTGGCGGGGAACAGGGCCGAGAGCAGGCCCACCGAGCAGGCTTCCAGAAAGACGCGCTTCTCCAGGCCGTTATCCACCAGGCCCAGGTCGATCTTCAGGCGACGGCCGGTGCGCAGCAGGCCGATGGCGGCGGCCGGGTCTTCGGGGATGCCCAGGCTGAAGGCGACGTTGTTGCGCGTGCCGGCCGGCACCAGTGCCAGGGTGGCCTGGGTGCCGGCCAGGGCGGCGGCCACACTGTCGATGGTGCCGTCGCCGCCGGCGGCCACGAACAGGCGGTAGCCGCGGCGCAAGGCGTTTTTGACTTCGGTGCGAATGTCGATGCCGGGCTGCACCAGGGTGACCTCCGGCAGATAGTTGGCCGCTTGCAGCGCGCCGATGATGGTTTGCAGATAGTCGGGCGGGCTGGCGGCGCCGGAGCTGGGGTTATACAGCAGCTTCAGGCGCTGAGCGGGATAGGCTGCGGCGGGCGCGGGCGTTGGTGCGGTCGTGGTCTCGGGCGGGTTCATCGTTTTCGAATGCTTTCTGCCTTGCGCAAGGCGGCTTCTTTTTCTTCGGCCTTATCGTCGTCGTCGTCCAGGTGGAAGGTGTGCAGCAGGCGGTGCAGCACCGGCAGCATCAGGATGCTGATGGCCACCAGCAGCAGCATGCCAGAATAGAGGGCGTACAGCCCGGCAAAGAGCTTGCCGCCGCTCGTTTGCAGCGGGGCAACCGGGCCCATGCCGCCCAGGATCATGGCGGCGTTCAGGAAAGCATCCAGCCAGGACAGGCCTTCCAGCGCGTGATAGCCCAGCATGCCGATGGCCAGCGACACCAGCACCAGGCCGAGCGAGATCCAGAAGTGGCGCAGCAGGCGCAGGAAGAACTGGCGGCGGGAGATGACGGGCTGGTTGTGGCGCTCGTACAGATACATAGGCTTATAAGTATACCGCCGCTGGGGGGGTGGGGCTGGGTATAGTTTTTTGCGGCGGCGCGGCAGTGTTTAACATAGAGAATGGAGTAAAAATGTGGTCATGCG
>JAYTFQ010000505.1:0-3301 GCA_043734225.1 Anaerolineales bacterium
GCGGCGGTCGCTTGTCGGATGAGCGATGTTCGGGCAAAATGTTATTTGTGGCGACCCAGTTGACTGCACAGTTACTCAAGAATTTCCCCTATGACAAGCAGGCGAATCCCGCCAGTCTGAAGCGCGGGCGCGTCTATTATGAGACCAATCGGGTTGAAGAGATCGAGCTGGAGGACGGCCGTGTTGCCCTCTGTCATGTGATCGGCGATTCAGACGATTATGAGGTCCGGATTCAGGCGGACACCAGCAAGCTGGGCCTGAGTTTTAGCTGCGACTGCCCCTTTGCCGACGAGGGCAA
This sequence comes from Anaerolineales bacterium, assembly GCA_043734225.1. Classification (GTDB taxonomy): domain Bacteria; phylum Chloroflexota; class Anaerolineae; order Anaerolineales; family UBA6663; genus JAYTFQ01. The sequence continues at coordinate 299 of JAYTFQ010000505.1, forward strand.
TTTCTGCAAGCATATGGTCGCCGCTGGGCTGGAACTTACCGACTATCTTGCCGACAACGACCTGGACCAGGAAATCAAACGCGGGCGCCCCGCGCCGCTTGCCCCACCTGCGCGGCCTGCCCCACCTGCGCGGCCTGCCCCACCTGCGCCGCCTCCACAGCCGATGCTGCGCGCACCGGCGGCGCCGCAAGCTGTCAGAAAATGGCAAGCCCCGCTTGACCAGGCGCTTCTGTCCCGGGCGTATCGGACAAATCGGTCCACAGCAGTTGGATACGTTGGGCTGATATTGTTGGAGCAATCCCATTTCTACGGCTACGGCTATGCCACCGCTGGCGGCGAATCGTGCACGCTGACCGCATTCGTGATTCAGGAGGCGGCGTGGCCCCCACTCACCGCCAGCGGGCCGCGACTGGGCCCGCCAGGGATCCAGGCCGTGTTGGAGGCCAATACGAAGTGGATCCGGGCCGGCCAACAGTTGTTCCGAGCCGTTCAACCCGCGGGCTGCCTGAACCTGAACCCAGAGGCGGTCGCATTCTTGAATGCCCTGGTGAACCTCGGTGGCACAAACTATTACGGCCAGATTTCAAACAACACGCCGCTGCTGCTGAGCATGTTGTCCCGCCTTTCGTTGCCGGTGTTTCTGGGAAGCGCGCGCACCGGCCAGGTGCAGCGGGCCTTGCGCGTCCTGGGCGAACCCGTGGACGTGTCCATCGATGTGCTCACCAACGCGGACCAAAGCCTGCGTCTGGCGGCTGGCCTTGAGCGCGACGGGCAGTTCAGAATGCTTCAAGCGCCGGTAGCGGTCCTTTCTCGCAACCCCACCTGGGTCATGCTGGACGACGTGGTGGCGCCGCTCCGCACGCCCGAGGCCCCAGAATTGCTGAGCGGTTTCCCAATCCAAATTCCCGCGGCGGACGTGGATGTGTTTCGTGAGCGGTATTTCGCCCGGCTGGCCGAGTCGCTGCCCATCCGCAGCGATGCCGTCCACTGGCGAGACGTGCAGGTTGAGCCCGTGCCGCGCCTGTATTTGCGCGAAGATAAGCAAAACGGCCTGTGCGCCGATTTGCGCTTCGGTTACGGCGAATTCGAAGTGCCAGCTGTCAACCGGGTGGCAGCGGTCACCGTGCAGACCATTCCGGAAACCTGGGACCTGGCGCGGATTCATCGAGATGGCGGGCGCGAAGAGGCCATTGCCCAAAGCCTGGCTGGCACCACCTACGGCCTGAAACGTGTCACCAGCGGCCAGCCTTATGGCACCCACGCGCTGCGAGCGCGGGTGCATCCGTTCACATTCCTGCTCCAGCACGTGCCAGCGCTCGCTCAGGCCGGCTTTGAGATATACGGCGAAGACACGCTCAAAATCGGAAAAATCAACCGCAGCACGCCCACGCTGCGGGTCAGCATCACCTCCGGCATCGACTGGTTTGACTTGAAAATGGTCGTGGAATTCGGCGACCAGCAGATTTCACTGCATGACGTGCGCAAGGCGCTGCAGCGCGGCGAGCGCTTCATCAAGCTGGCCGATGGCTCGGCCGGACAAATCCCGGCGGACTGGTTGGACAAATACCGGCATCTGTGGAAGCTGGCGACCGAGACCGATGACGGCTACCGGGTGAGCGACGTGCATCTGCCGCTCATCGATACGTTGTTGGAGGCCGAACCTGCCCTTACGGTGCCGCCGGACCTGGCTGAACGCCGCCAGCGCTTGCGCAGTTTTGAACGGATCCAGCCGCAGCCGCTGGCTAAAGACTTCAGCGGCAGTCTGCGCCAGTATCAACAGCATGGCGTGGATTGGCTGCATTTTCTGCACGAATACAAGTTTGGCGGCATCCTGGCCGACGACATGGGGCTGGGCAAGACGGTTCAGGTGCTGGCCTTTCTGCAATTGTTGAAAGAACGATCTCACGGCGTGGCGCGGGCGGCTTCGCTGCTGGTGGTGCCCAAAAGCTTGATTGGCAACTGGCAGCGCGAAGCCGCCCGATTTACCGCTGGCATTCGCATTGTGCCCTACCTTGGCAACACGCGCAGCAAGGACACAGCAGCCTTTGACGGCCTGGACATTGTGCTCACAACCTATGGCACCATGCTGCGCGACATCGACAGCCTGCGCCGCTACCGCTTCCAGTACGTCATTTTGGATGAATCGCAGGCCATCAAGAACCCGCTGGCCAAGAGCGCCCGGGCCGCCCGACTGCTCCAGGCCGAGCACCGCCTGGTGTTGACCGGCACGCCGGTTGAAAATAACACGCTGGACCTGTGGTCGCAGTTGGCATTCCTAAACCCGGGCCTGCTCGGCAATATGGACTTTTTTCGGCAGGAGTTTGCGACCCCGATTGAAACCCGCGGCGACGAAGCCGCGGCGGCGCTGCTGCGCAAGCTGGTCTACCCGTTTATCTTGCGCCGCACCAAGGCCCAGGTGGCGCCCGAACTGCCGGCGCGCACAGAGCGCATCATCTATGCCGATATGGACAGCGCGCAGAAGAAGCTGTACACGCGCACCCGCGACCGCTACCGCGCCGAACTGCTGGGCCTGATTGACACCGGCGGCCTGAATGACGCGCGCTTCAAGATCCTGGAAGGCCTTCTGCGGCTGCGGCAGATTGCCATCCATCCCGGGCTGGTGGAGAGCGGCTATCGGGGCGTGGCGCCCAAACTTGAAATCCTGATGGAAACGCTTGAGACGCTCCAGTCGGAAAACCACAAGGCGTTGATCTTCTCGCAGTTTGTGGGCATGCTAAAGTTCGTCCGGCGCGAGCTGGACGCCCGCCACCTGCGCTATATGTATCTGGATGGGAAGACCACGGACCGCCAGGCGCGGGTGGATGCCTTCCAAAACGATCCGGAGTGTCGTTTCTTTCTGATCAGCCTGAAGGCGGGCGGGGAGGGGCTGAACCTGACCGCCGCCGACTATGTCATCCACCTGGACCCGTGGTGGAATCCGGCCGTGGAGATGCAGGCCAGCGACCGCGCCCATCGCATCGGGCAAGACAAGCCGGTCTTCGT
>JAYTFQ010000506.1:0-8384 GCA_043734225.1 Anaerolineales bacterium
GCGGGCTAAACCCGCGGACAGGGGCCCGGCCAAGCCGAGCGAATACGCGCCTGACAAGCCTGGACGTCGCGGCCCGGTGAAGCCAAGTGGCCGTGGCCCGGGCAATCCCAGCGACTACACGCCAGATAAGCCAGGACGCCGCGGCCCGGTGAAGCCAAGTGGTCGTGGCCCGGGCAATCCGAGTGAATACACGCCAGAAAAGCCTGAACGACGCGGCCCAGCAAAACCGGCTGGCCGTGGCCCAGTGAAGCCAACTGGCCGTGGCCCGTCCAATTCGAGTGACTACACGCCAGAAAAGCCTGGACGACGCGGCCCAGCAAAACCGGCTGGCGGTAGCCCGGCCAAGCCCAGCGACCAACCGCCCGACAAGCCTGGACGGCGCAGCCCAGCCAACAGCACCCCGCCGAACGCCGGGCATGGGCGTCGCCCCAGCGGCGGCCGGTCCGGAACGCACTCATCGGTTTCCAAACGAGCAAAGTGACGAGCCCAATATGACGACGACGACGCTTGAGCGACCGCCTTCCGTGCTGGATCAGCCCGTGGCCTCCCTGTTCACGCTGAGCTGGGAGAAAGTGATGTACGCGGTGCTGCTGGTGGGGGCGGGGGTGACGCGCTTCTATAACCTGGGCGCGCGCACCATGAGCCACGACGAGAGCCTGCACACCCAGTTCGCGTGGTATCTATTCCAGGGGCGCGGGTTTCAGCACTCGCCGCTGATGCATGGCGTGCTGCGCTTTGAGATAACCGCCTTCGTGTATTGGATTTTGGGCGACAACGACTTCACCTCGCGCGTTGTGCCCGCGCTGTTCGGCGTCGCGCTGGTGATTTTGATGTACGCCTTCCGCAAATGGCTGGGCCGCAGCGGGGCGCTGGTGGCGGCCTTTATGGTGCTGATCTCGCCCTATCTGCTGTACTACTCGCGCTATCTACGCGACGAGCCCTTTGTGCTGGTGTGGGGCACGCTGATGGCGCTGTGCGTGATCAAATATATGGAAACGCGCGCCGACAAGTACCTGTTTGCGCTGGCGGCGATCACGGCGCTGTTTTACGCCACGATGGAGGCGTCCTACATCTACGTCGCCATCAGCATGCTGTTTCTGGGGCTGCACCTGGTGCGCGAGCTGTTCGCGACGCGCTGGCCCAAGCCGGAATTTCGGCAACCGTTTCAAATTGCGTTTTTCGTAACCCTGGCGGCGCTGGTGATTGCGGCCGGGTTTATATTCCTGGGACGGCATGCCGCCGCCTCGGGCACCGAGACCGCGGTGCCGGCCAACCCGGGCGTGCCGGCGGTGGTGGCGGTATCAACGACCGCCACCGGCCTGAACCAGGTGGGGGCCCTGGCGGCAGTGGTAGGGCTGATTGGCCTGGCGGCCGGGTTCTACTTCGTCATTCGCGCCTTTGGGAACGAGGTGCGGCGCTTCCCGGCGGTGGACCTGCTGATGGTGTTTGGGCTGTTTGTGCTGCCGCAACTGACGGCCTTTCCGGTTAAGTTCCTGGGGCGAGACCCGCAGAATTACACCATGCCGCCGGGCACGAATTTCTTCAGCTTTTTTGGCACGGATGGCGGCGTTACCGCGACCATCTGCGTGCTGCTGCTGGCGGTATCGGTGGTGGTCGGGATGATCTGGGACCGGCGCCGCTTCTTGATCTGCGCGGCGATTTTCTGGAGCATCTTCATCACGCTCTTTACGACTTTTTTTACCAATGGCTGGGGCATCGCCACCGGCACCATCGGGTCGCTGGGCTACTGGCTGGCGCAGCAAGGCGTGCAGCGCGGCAATCAGCCGTGGTACTACTATCTACTGATCAACCTGCCGACGTATGAGTTCCTGCCGGCCATCGGCGCATTGTTCGGGGGCTATCTGCTGCTGCGGCGCTGGCTGAAAGTGGACGAGGCGCCCAAGCCGGAAGCCGAAACCGAGGCCGAGTTGGAAGCAGACGCGCACGCCGGCGAGCCGATCTCGCCCGCTGATACGCTGGGTTTCCCAGTGATCGGCTATCTGGGCTTCTGGGGCGTGATGTCCATCGTGGCGTTCAGCATCGCCGGCGAGAAGATGCCGTGGCTGACCAGCCACATAACCCTGCCGCTCATCATGGTCAGCGGCTGGGGCATCGGCAAGTTTATCGACGAGAGCAACTGGACCCTGTTCCGCGAGCGGCGCGCCTGGCTGGTGGCGCTGCTGCTGCCGGTGAGCATCGTGGCGCTGTGGGCGGCCGCTGGCGCGCTGGTGGGAGTCAACCCGCCGTTCCGGGGCACCGATCTAACCCAATTGCAATCGACTGGCGTGTTTGTCTCGGGGGCGCTGGTGGCCATCATCGGCGGCATTGCGCTGTACGGGCTGGGCATTCAGCTGGGCTTCAAGCATGTGCTGCGGCTAGCGGTGCTGTCGGTGTTCGCGCTGCTGGCGCTGCTGACGGCGCGGGCGGCGTTTATCGCTTCCTTCGTCAATTACGATGACGCCAACGAGTATCTGGTGTACGCGCACGGCGCGCTGGGCGTGAAGACGGTGATGTCACAGATTGAAGACATCTCCATGCGCACCCAGGACGGCTTTGGGCTGAAGGTGGCGTACGACTCGGATGTGGCCTGGCCGATGACCTGGTATCTGCGGGATTACACCAACCAGTCTTACTACGGCGACCAGCCGACGCGCGAAGCGTTGGACGCGCCGGTGGTGATTTCCGGGCCGAAGCATTGGAGCAAGGTGGAGTCGCTGCTGGGCGACCGCTACTACAAGTTTGAGTACATCCGCATGGTGTGGCCGATGCAGGAGTATTTCAGCCTGACCTGGGCGCGCATCAGCAGCGCGCTAGCCGACTCGCAATATCGCCAGGCCATCTGGAACATCTGGCTGAACCGCGACTACACGCTGTACGGCACGCTGACCAAGACCAACTACGACCTGTCGCAGTGGCCGGTGTCGGAGCGGCTGCGGATGTACGTGCGCAAGGACATTGCCAGCCAGATCTGGTCATATGGCGTCGGGCCGAGCCAGACGCTGACCAACACCGTGGCGGCCGATCCGTATGTGGCCGCGCGCCAGGTACTCAAGGCGAGCAATGTGTTTGGCGCCGAGGGCGCCGCGCCGGGCCAGTTTGAGGCGCCGCGCGGCGTGGCGCTGGCGCTGGATGGCAGCATCTACGTGGCTGACTCGCGCAACAACCGCATTGAGAAGTTCGACGCGACCGGCAAATTCCTCCTGACCTGGGGCAGCTTTGGCTCGCTGGACGCCAAGACGGCCGACCCGGGCAAGTTCAATGAGCCGTGGGGCGTGGCGGTGGGGGCGGATGGCTCGGTGTATGTCAGTGACACCTGGAACCACCGGGTGCAGAAGTTCGACGCCAACGGCACGTTTGTGAAGATGTGGGGCATCTTCGGGCAGGGCGAGACGCCGGACGCGTTCTGGGGCCCGCGGGCCATTGTGGTGGATAGCCAGGGCCGCCTGTACGTCGCGGACACGGGCAACAAGCGCATCGTGGTGTTTGACGCCAACGGCACCAGCCTGAACACGATCGGCACCTCCGGATCGGACCCAGGGCAGTTTGACGAGCCGGTGGGGCTGGCGGTGACTAAGGACGGCAACGTATACGTGGCCGACACCTGGAACCAGCGCATTCAGCAGTTCGCCTACAATTCGGCCGCCAACATGTACGGCTTTGTGCGCCAGTGGACCATCAGCGGGTGGTTTGGGCAGTCGATTGACAATAAACCGTTTATGGCGCTTGATCCCAAGGGCCGGCTGTACGTGACCGATCCCGAGGGCTATCGAGTACTCGTGTTCGACCAGCAGGGCAAATTCCTGACCACCTGGGGCGATTTCGGCAACGACAACACGACATTCGGGCTGGCGTCGGCGCTGGCGATCGATGCAACGGGCAAGATGGTGGTGACGGACGCCGGCAATCATCGCGTGCTGCAATTCCCGGCCTTGCCGTAACTGGTATAATCCCAAAGGCTCCTGATCCGAGGATGCCGCGGAGGCTGAGTTGAAACTGCACGAATACCAGTCCAAGCTGCTCTTTGCCCAGCACGGGATCCCGATCCCGCATGGCCGAGTGGCGGCCACGGCGCGCGAGGCGCGCGACATTGCCGACGAGCTCGGCGGGCGCGTGGTCATCAAGAGCCAGGTGTTGGTGGGCGGGCGCGGAAAGGCCGGCGGCATCCGGCTGGCCAAGTCGGCGACGGAAGCCGAAGAGCTGGCCACAATCATCCTGGGGATGACGATCAAAGGCCTGCCGGTGCGCAAGGTGCTGGTGGACGAAGCGGCCGATATCCGCAACGAAATCTACCTGGGCATCACCAATGACCGGGCCATGCGCCAGCCGGTGATTATCGCCTCGGCGGCCGGCGGCGTGGAAATTGAAGAAGTGGCCCGCACCGACCCCGACAAGATCATCCGCGAATATATTGACCCGCTGCTGGGGCTGCGCGACTACCAAATCCGGAACGTGGCGCTGGGCATCGAGCTGCCGCGCGAGCACTGGAAAGCGTTCGAGCAGATTACCACCGGGCTGTATAAGACGTATGTGGGGACCGACGCCACCCTGGCCGAGATCAACCCGCTGGTGATCACCGGCGACAAGCACCTGGTGGCGGTGGACGGCAAGATTGTGCTGGATGACAATGCGCTGTACCGGCATGCCGACCTGGCCGAGATGCGCGACCTGGACGAGGAATCGACCCAGGAGACGGAAGCGCGAAAGTACGGACTGTCGTACGTGAAGCTGGACGGCGAGATCGGCTGCATGGTGAACGGCGCCGGGCTGGCGATGGGCACGATGGACATCATCAGCTATTTTGGGGGCAGCCCGGCCAACTTCTTGGATATTGGCGGCGGCGCGCAGGCGGACAAAGTGACCGCGGCGCTGCGCATCATCCTGTCCGACACCAAAGTCAAGGCGATCTTGATCAACATTTTCGGCGGCATCACCCGCTGTGACGAGGTGGCGCGCGGCATCATCGTGGCGCTCAAAGAGCTGCACACGAGCATCCCGATGGTGGTGCGGCTGGTGGGCACCAACGAGGCCGAAGGCCGGCAGATTTTGGCCGACGCCAATTTGATCACGGCCACATCGTTGGCCGACGCGGCCACGAAGTCGGTCGCCGCGGCTAAAGGTCAGCCAGCGGCGGAGGGGCAGCCGGCGGCTGCCGCCTGAGACACCCCGAAGCGCCGCGCAAAGGCAACGACAACATGAGCATTTTGGTCAACAAAGATACGCGCCTGCTGGTGCAGGGCATGACGGGCCGCGAGGGCTTGTTCCACACGCGCGCAATGATTGCCTATGGCACCAAGGTGGTGGCAGGCGTGACGCCCGGCAAAGGCGGCGAGTGGGTGGAGGGCGTGCCGGTTTTCGACACGGTGCGGCAGGCGGTGGAATCAACCGGCGCCAACTGCGCGATTTCGTTTGTGCCGGCGCGCTTCGCGCCGGATGCGATGTATGAGGCGGCGGATGCCGGCATCCCGCTGATTGTGACCATTACCGAAAACATGCCGGTGCAGGACATGATGAAGGTGCGCAGCCATCTGGACCAAAAGGGCGTGCGCCTGATTGGCCCGAACTGCCCCGGCCTGCTGACCCCGGGCGAGGCCAAGGTCGGGATTATCCCCGGCGCCGCGGCCATGCCCGGCAACATTGGCCTGGTGGCGCGCTCGGGCACGCTCACCTACGAAGTGATCAACGCCATGACCCGGCGCGGCATGGGCCAGTCGACCTGCGTGGGCATTGGCGGCGACCCGGTGAAGGGTCTGGACTTTATCGACGTGCTGAAGCTGTTCAACGATGACCCGCACACCGATAAAGTGGTGATGATCGGCGAGATCGGCGGCAACGACGAAGAGAAGGCCGCCGAGTATATCGCGGATTTCATGACCAAGCCGGTGGTGGCCTTTATTGCCGGGCAAACCGCGCCGCCCGGCAAGCGCATGGGCCATGCCGGCGCCATTATCGAAGGCGGCTCGGGGCTGGCCGCGGACAAGATCAAAGCGCTAGAAGCCGCCAACGTACTCGTCGCTCGTCACCCCGAAGAGATCCCGGACCTGCTGGCCTGATGAGGCCCGCGGCAGCACGGCCGCCGCGTTCGGAAACCGCCTGGTAACTACATTGGAAAGTGAGTTGCAGCGGGGGCAGCGCCCATAGGCGCTGTCCCCCTTTTGTTGATGTCGACTGTTCGTTCCCAACCCCGCGCCGCGCGGCCGGCCGCGCCTGCCGGGCTGGCCGGGCGGCTGAGCCAGGGGCTCGCCATCGACCCGGCCTGGATCGCGGTGTTTGGCTTGGCCACGCTGGCCGTCTGGCCGTTCCTCACGCGCCACAGCCTGCCCACATTCACTGACGCGGAGATGCACGTCTACCGCACCTACGAAATCCTGTCCGCCTGGCGGGCGGGCGTGCCGTATCTGCGCTGGGCGCCGGATCTGTTCTACGCGTTTGGCTACCCAGTCTTTCATTACTACGCGCCGCTATCGTATTACCTGGGCGCGGCTTACGGCGCGCTGTTTGGCGGCCCAGTGGCAGGGGTTAAGTTCGTGCTGGTGGCCTCGGCCTACCTGGGCGCGGCCGGCATGTTTCTGTTTGTGCGCGACCGCTGGGGCAGCCTGCCGGCGATTGTCAGCGTGGCGGCGTTCACCCTGGCGCCGTATGTGGTGTATATCGACCCGCAGGCGCGCGGGGACGCGCCCGAGGCGCTGGCGATTGCGCTTGCGCCTTTGCTGCTGTGGGCTTTTGCACGGCTGCGGCGGACCGCTTCGCCGGGGGATGTTGTGGTGGCGGCAGTGCTGCTGGCGGCCGTGATCACGGCGCACAACCTGATGGCGCTGGTGTTCTTTGGCTTGCTAGTAGCCTGGCTGGTGTGGGACGTTTTCTCGGGCCAGACCTTTTTTAAGGCCTGGTTTTTGACCGAACTGGGCACGGGCACGGCCGTGCGGCAGCGGGTGGTGGCGGCGCTGGCGGCCGGGGTGATTCTGGGCCTGGGGCTGGCGGCCTTTATGTGGCTGCCGGCGATTTTGGAGCGCGACGCGGTGCAGTTCCGCAACGTGGCCCAGGGTACGTTTTTTGATTTTAGGCGCTACTTCATCGACGTGGGCGAGCTGTTTTCGCCGGCCCAAATCTTCGACCTGGGCGCGACGCAAATGCGCTTTCATTACAGCGTGGGGCTGCCGCAGTGGGTGCTGGCGCTGCTGGGCACGCTGACTGTTTTTTCGGTGCGGCGCCGGCGGTTCTCGGTGCTGTTCTTCGCTTTTGCAGCGCTGGGCCTGGCCTATTTGATGCTGCCGGCCTCGATTAAGGTGTGGAACGCCATTCCGCAGATGGCGTACTTCCAATTTCCAACTCGTTTTTTGGGGCCGGCGGCGGTGGTGTTTGGGGTGCTGGCGGGCGCGGCGGTGAGCTGGGCCGATGGGGTGCGCTGGAAGTGGGCGCGGCTGACGGCAGCCGGGTTGGCGGTGGCGGTGTGCATTATCGGCGCCATGCCGATGCTATATCCGCCGCTGTGGCCGGATTTTGGCCCGGTGTCGGCCCAGCGCATCCTGGATACTGAACTGAACGGCCGCGGGATCGGCACCACGTCGGCCAACGACTTCTTGCCGGTGGGCGCGCAGATCGTCCCGGGTCCGCAGCCGGCGTTGCTGCAAACTTACAAAGAGGGGCAGGTGGATAAGCTGAACCGGGCCACGCTGCCGGCCGGGACGCAGGCCACGCTGCTGCACCATGGGCCGGAAGACGATCACTACTCCGTCAGCGGCAGCAGCGGCTTCGTCTTTCGAGTCTTCACGTTCTATTTTCCGGGCTGGACGGCCTATGTGGATGGCGTCAAAACGGACATCACGCTGTCGCAGCCAGAGGGCTGGATCACATTTTGGGTGCCGGCCGGCGCGCACGATGTGGCGCTGAAGTTTGAAAACACGCCGCCGCGCTGGCTGGCCTGGGCCATCAGCGCGCTGGCGGCGCTGGGCCTGCTGGGGCTGCTGGTGTGGCGTCTGCGGCTGTCCGTTGAGCAGCCACCTCATCAGCCGCTGGCGCTGGGCCAGGCCGGGCTTCTGGTGGCGGTGATCGCGGCCGGGACGATTTTTCGGGCCGCCGATGACGGGTCCGGCTGGCTGTGGGTGCAATCGACCGGCAACGAGGCGCTGGTGGCCCAGGTGCGGCAGTTTGTGCCGCTGCAAGACGACATCGCGCTGCTGGGCTATGATTTGCCGAACACCAGCGCCGTCGCGGGCACCAGCGTGCCGGTGACGCTGTACTGGAAGGCGCTGGGGCCAATACACGTTAACCTGCGCGTGTTCATCCACCTGATCGGCCCGGATGGGCAGCTGTGGGGCCAATCGGATAAGTGGAACCCGGCCGATTTTCCCACCAGCCGCTGGCCGCTTGATCACTATGTGCGGGAC
>JAYTFQ010000507.1:0-1631 GCA_043734225.1 Anaerolineales bacterium
GAGCCGTCGATGAAATCGACGGCTCGGCTCGCTACGATTTTTTCAAAAATTCCCCCCTTGATGTCGCTGGCAGGCCGAAACGGCAGTTACCCCTCTCTAAACTTACCGACTGCTGCCATAAACTCGCCCACCCGGCGCGGGTCGACGGTGTTGGCCCAATGGCCATCCACCTTGAAGTGCGTGCCGATAATGAAGCCATCGGCCAGGCCGAAGAAGCGATCCAGGTTGCTGACCGTGACACCCGAGCCCAGCACCACCGGCAGCCGGGTGTGGGCCTGGGCCTCTTCCACATCTTCCACCCGGCACGGGTCGCCGGTGACGGCGCCGGTCACAATGACGGCGTCGCCCTTCATAAATTCCACCGTCTCGGCGGTCAGCCCCAGGCTGACGTCGGCGGTGATGGCGTGGGCCGAGTGCTTCTTCTTAACATCCGCCCACACCTGCACCCGCTCGGCGCCGATCAGCTTGCGGTAGCGCAGCAGTTTGGCGGCCGAGGACTCGATGATGCCCTCGTCGGCCACGTGGGCGAACACATAGCCTTCAGCGCGAATGAAGTCCAGCCCGGCCGCGTGCGCCACCGCCATCGCCTCCAGGTTGGCGCCCGCCAGCACCTGCACGCCCACCGGCAGGCCGCTCTCGGCCTTCACCGCCAGGCCGACCAGCGTCATGCCGGCCACGATCTCCGGTCCCACCCCGCCGCGCAGATAGGGCAGGTCGTGCATGTTCTCAATCCCTATGCCGTCCACGCCGCCCTCGCGGTACAGGCGCGCCTCCTGCACGGCCAGGGCGACAATCTCCGCCACGCTCAGGCTGCTCTCGGGCGTTCCGGGCAGGGCGGCCACGTGGATCATGGCGATGACGGGTTTGGGATGGGCGAACAGTCTGTCAAGCATTCAGGGCCTCTTCAATCACTTGTCCCTCCCATTGTGGGTCGGGGTTCACGTTGAGCAGCCGCGCCAGGGTGGGAGCGGTGTCCAGCAGGCTGACGGGCGTTTGCAGGCTGTGGCCCGCGCGGATGCCGGGGCCGGCCAGGATCCAGGGGATGGTCATGTCTTCCGGCGTGTCGGTGCCGTGGCTGCGGTCGTGGCCGCCGTGATCGGCGTGCACCAGGATATGCGTGCTGTCTGGCAGCGCCGCCAGCAGCGCGCCCAGCGCCTCGTCCACATAGCCGGCCTGCGCCAGGTAGCGCGGGCTCATCCAGCCGAAGGCATGCCCGGCCACATCCACCGTCCCCAGATACACAAAAGCGAAATCGGGTTTATCCAGCGGCAGCGAGCGCATGGCCTCGCCGGCGATGGCGTTATCGCCGCCGGGTGTCTCGTCGTTGTCCCGGAAATAAGAATGCTGCAGGTGGCCGGGCTCGCTCAGATTGCGCAGTGGTTCCCAGTTGTAGTAGAAGGCGCACTTGCGCCCGGCCGCGTGTGCCGCTTCCACCAGCCCCGGCAGCGGCCGCGCCATGGGGCTCCAGGTGTTGGTGGTCACGCCATGCCGCCCGGGCGGCACGCTGTGGAAGATGGACATGTGGCAGGGCAGGGTGATGCTGGGCATCACGCTGCGCGCCAGCAGCGAGCTGGCGCCGCGCGCCATCAGCCCGGTCAGCGTCGGGCAGCGCTCGGGCGTGATGGCATCGG
>JAYTFQ010000508.1:0-7811 GCA_043734225.1 Anaerolineales bacterium
ATGAACCTGATCGGCAATGCGCTGAAATATACCCGCCAGCGCGCGACAGCGGAGATTGAGGTTGGGATGCTGCCGGGCGACCGCGGCGGACAGGCCGGCGGGGGCGAGGCCGGCCACACGACCGTTTTTGTGCGCGACAACGGCGTGGGGTTCGATCCGGCCTACGCCGGGCAACTGTTCACGATTTTCGGCCGGCTGCACCATGCCTCGGAGTTTGAGGGCGACGGCCTGGGGCTGGCGGTGGTGCGGCGCATTGTGCAGCGCCACGGCGGCCGGGTGTGGGCCGAGGGCCGGCCGGGTGGCGGGGCCACGTTCTACATGACGCTGCGGCTGGCGGACGGCGCGGACCGGCCGGCGCAGGGCCTGGCGCAGCGCAGCGCGGCGGCTGTTTCAACGTTACTCACGTAATCAGATATTTTGTTCACCTGGGGCGAGCATGGCAGAACGATTACAGATCGTGCACCTCGAAGACAACCCGCTTGACGCCGAGCTGGTGGCGGTGCGCCTGGAACGCGAGGGCGTGCTGGCGGACGTTCAGGTGGTGCATTCGGCCGCCGACTTTGAGGCGCGGCTGCGCGAACGGCCTCCGGACCTGATCCTGGCCGACTATGCGCTGCCCGGCTTCGACGGCCTGACGGCGCTGACCCTGACCCGCCGGCTGCTGCCGCATGTGCCGTATATCTTCGTAACGGGCGAGATGGGCGAAGAGCTGGCCATCGAAACCCTGAAACAGGGCGCCACCGATTATGTGCTGAAAACACGGCTGAGCCGCCTGCCCCAGGCCGTGCGGCGGGCGGTGGCCGAGTCGCGCGAGCGCGCTGCCCGCCGCGGAGCAGTGGCCGCCGCGCGCGCCGAGCGCGAACGGCTGCAGGTTACCCTGGCCAGCATCGGCGACGCCGTGATCGCCACCGACATCCACGAGCGCATCACCCTGCTGAACCCGGTGGCCCAGGCGCTGACCGGTTGGAGCGCCGCCGAGGCGGTGGGGCAGCCGGTGGAGGTAGTGTTTCGCATCCTCAACGAGCTGACGCGGGCCGCGGTGGAAAGCCCGGTGGCGCGCGTGCTGCGCGAGGGCGTGGTGGCCGGGCTGGCCAACCACACCGTCCTGTTGCGCCGGGATGGGTCGGAAATTCCCATCGACGACAGCGGCGCCCCCATCCGCGACGGGCAGGGCCAACTGATGGGCGTGGTGCTGGTGTTCCGCGATGTGACCGCCCGCCGCAGCGCGGAGCAGGCGCTGCGCAACGCGCACGACACCGCCCAACTGTCGGCCGAGCGGCTGCAGCGCCTGCTGGCCGTTTCAGCCCGGCTGGCCCAGGCGGTGACCCCGCAGGATGTTATCAAGGTGGCGGTACGCCAGGGGCGCGAGGCGGTGGGGGCGAGCGCGGGGGTGGCCTTTCTGCGCGAGGACGAGCGCCCCGAGATGAGGGTGGTGTATGCCGTGGAGTATCCTGCGAGCATCCTGGTGCGGGTGGTGCCGCTGGAAGAGCCGGCGCCAGCCACCGAGGCGCTGCTGAGCGGCGAGCCAGTGTGGATTGAATCGCGGGCCGAGCTGCGCGCGCGTTATCCGCGGCGCAGCGGCGAGGGCTATGAGGCCGTGGCCGCCGTGCCGCTCGTCGGCCACGGCAGGCCGCGCGGGGTGCTGGGCTTCAGCTTTGCCGAGCGCAAGACCTTTTCGCCGGACGAGCGCAAACTGCTGACCAGCCTGGCGCAGCAATGCGTGCAGGCGCTGGAGCGCGCCGAACTGTACGAGCAGGCGCAGCGGCTGAACGCGGACCTGGACGAGCGCGTGCGCGAGCGCACCGCGGCGCTGAACGCCGCCAACAGCGCCCTGGCGACCGAGATGGACCAGCGGCGCAACGTCGAGCGCAAAATGGAACAATGGCGCGAGGCCGAACGCGAGCGGATGGCGCGCGAGGTGCACGACGAGCTGGGCGGCAACCTGACGGCGCTGAAGATGGACCTGGCGCGCGCGGCGCGCGGGGCGGATTTGCCGGCGGCTGCCAGCTCGGCGCTGAACGGCGCCATGAACGACATCGATACCATCATTGACATGGTGCGCCACGTGGCCTATGAGCTGCGCCCGGCCGTGCTGGACCAGTTTGGCCTGCTGGCCGCGCTGCAGGTCCACTTCGAGCAGTTTCTGCGCCACAGCGGGCAGGACGGCGAGTTTGAGACGACACTGGAAGAGCTGTCGCTGGCGCCGGACGCGGCCACGGCCTGCTATCGCATTTTTCAGGAAGCGCTAACCAACGTGGCCCGCCACGCCCAGGCCAGCCGGGTGATGGCGCAGGTGACCATCGATGGCGGCGAGGGCGTGGTGCGGGTAATCGACAACGGGCAGGGCATGGCGCCCGACCTACTGCTCAACGGAGGCGGCCGGCTGGGCGTGGTGGGCATGCGCGAGCGGGCGCAGCTCTTCGGCGGCCGGCTAAAAATCTCCAGCGCCGCGGGGACCGGCACCACCGTGGAGCTACGGCTGCCGCTGGCGGCGTAAGAGAACGCGTAAGTGAACGGGTCAGAGAAATCGATGGGGGGAGCGCTGCGGCGCTTAGTCGGGGAACACGCGCGCGTGGTGGGCGCAAACCTGATTCAGGACCTCGGGCGGGTGGCCGGCAAAGCACTCGCGCGGGTAGGCGCAAAACAACCACAGCCCCGCCTGCCGGCACGGCTCATCCCATAGCCTCTCCAGCTCGAGCGCCGCTGCCGGCTGGCCATGCTTCCACAGCAGCGCCACCATTTCGCCAAAGGTGCGCACGCGCCGGCCAGAGCCGGCGGCGCGTGTGATCAGGCCCCCTACCCAATCATTGAAGCGCGCTTCGTCCGGCCAACCGTCCAGCATGAAACGGCCAAGCGATTCAGCGGCATCCAACGCGAGATAGCGCTCATCCGCGCGGGCCTGGTCCAGGGCGAACCCGCGCTGCCGCAGGCGCTGTGCCAGGGCGCGCCGGTGCGGCTCGGTGGCGATGATAATGACGGCGTCTCCCGCCCGCAGCCCGCTGCTGGCAAAGCCTTCCAGGGCATCCACAAATAGCTGCTGGTCGGCATAAATTTGCAACGAGTGCTCGAATGGGGCCGGTTGGCCCCAGAACACTTCAGCGGACGCCCGCCGCGGAGACGGGATAAGTTCTATCATAATGTTAGTTGTACCACATTGCCCCCAAACAGCGCCGTAGGTCTGGGAGCACGAAACGTGTCAGGGAAACACGACACGCGCCTCCCATTCCACCGGCTCTTTTGGCAGTTGCCCCATCTAAAGTGTGGGCCTAATCAGGCCCTTCGGCTGTTGCGGCGCGCCGGCCGGCGCGCCTATGATAGGCGGACAATTCGTCAACCGGGGGTCCCATGACAATTTGGCGTCGGTGGTTGCGGGTGTGGCTGGAACATGCCGCATCCGGCAACGGCAACCCAAAGGAAGTAAGTGAGTATGTGAGTGTGTGGGTAAAAGCACTCACACACCCACTCACTCACACACCCACTCACGGTTTTCACGGCCCAGCCAGCATCTCCGCGGCCTCATCCGGCTGGGCGACTTTGGCGCGGCGCAGGCGCTGAACGGCCAGGACGGCGCTGACCAGGATGAACAGGCCGCCGACCACCTGAACCAGGCTGAGGCGGTCGCCGAGAAAGATGACGGACAGGATGATGGTGAAGAGCGTTTCCACGGGGGCCAGCAGCGCCACCTGGCCGCCGCCAAGGCGCTTGACGCCTTCAAACAGCGTCAGGCGGGCGACGAAGGTGGAGACGAGGGCCATGCCGGCCACGGCCAGCCAGGCCTGCCAGGGGACCGGGGTGTAGACCGGGCGCTGGATCAGCCAGTAGGCGCTGATGGTGAGCGCCATGCACAGGACGATGTAGGCAGTGACCGTGCGGCCATCGTGCTCGCCCAGGAACCACTGGAGCGAGGCGGTGTGGAAGGACGAGAGCAGCACCACCCCCAGCACCATCAGCACGCCCAGCAGGTCGGCCGTGCCTTCAAAGCCCACCAGCAGATAACAACCGATGAGCCCCAGGCCGAGGCGAATGAAAATGCGGTAGGTGAAGCGCTCGCCGCGCAGGGCCAACATGAGCAGGGTGGCTAGCGGCTCCAGGGCGATGAGCATGGCGGCGATGGAGGTGTGCAGCCGAGTGAGCGACCAGAAGTAGAGCAGCACGGCCACGCCGATGGCCACGCCGGCCACGATGACCGGCAGCACGGCGCTGCGCGGCAGGCGCAGCTTGCCCGGCGCGGTGAGGCCCAGCGTGCCGAAGAGCAGCACCACGGCGATCCAGAAGCGCACCAGGACAATGTTGGTGGGGTTGAGGCCGACGTTGATCAGCGCTGTGCCGATGGGCGCGGCAATGCTGAAGGAGAGCGCAGAGAGCAGAGCGGAAGACCAGCCGATGACGGTGGAGGATGGACGGGACATAGAAAGGATGAAGGATCGCTTCGCGGGATGAAGTTGGTTGGATCAGGCGAAGAACGCCGCCGCCTGGCGGGCGAAGATGTCGGGCAGGCGCTGGCGGTGGTGCTGCATGATGTCGAGCGCGTCGAGGTCGGCGGGGCCGAACCAGCCCCAGGCGCTGGTTTCATCGCTGAGCTGGGGCTGGCCGCCGGCCACTTCAGCGGCAAAGAGCAGGGCGACCACCTGGTAGCGATGGCCGTCCGGGTAAGCGGCCACTTCATGCGGGCTGGAGTAGACGCCGATGAGCCGGGTGAGGCGGATGGCCAGGCCGGTCTCTTCCAGCGCTTCGCGGGCGCAGCCTTCGGCGGCGCTTTCGCCCGGCTCCAGTTGGCCGCCGGGCAGGCACCAACGGCCATTGTCGGCGCGGCGGGTGAGCAGCAACTTCTGGCCAGTGGCGTCGAAGATGGCGGCGGTGGTGGCCAGCAGCAGGGGCGCGCTCGCGCCGATGCGCTCGCCGTGCAAAAGCTGGACCATGGGCTCGCTCACCTCTGCTTCCAGGCCAGGATCAGGCCTTTGTTGATGACGTAGACGACGGCCAGGGCCGCCCCGAGCCCGGGATGGCCGGTGGCGGCCAGCGCGGCCACGGCCAATGCGAACAACACCAGCTCCAACGCCAGCCGCGCCGCGCCGCCCAACTCCACTGGGCGCCGGGGAGAGAGGAATACCCCCCACCCCGTCACCACAACGGCCACAAAGACAAGCGCCAGCAACAGCTTGACGATGGGCGTGCTCCCCAGCACCCAGCCCCAATAGCCCAGCGTGCCCCACAGGCACAGCTCCAGCACAAAGCGCAGCGCGAGGTTGAGGAGCTTTAGAATATCCATGGGAAATGCTTAACCACAAAGACTCGAAGGCACCAAGACACAAAGGTTTTAAGGCGGTCGCTGTGCGGCCAGCTTCAGACTTCCGACTTCTTCATCCCGCGAAGCGATCCTGCATCCTTTATTCTATTACGGCTGAGACAAAACCGGGAGGCTGGGCCAGCGTCAGTTTGTATTTCAGTTTGAGGGCGAGTTATCGCCAGCCGGGCCGCCTCACCCCCCGGCCCCATAAGCGTTAACTTAACAGGTCGCCGACCGCAATTGACGCAGATGGCGGCGATGGGACTGCCGCCAATCGCGCCTGCAAGGCGCTCCTACAATTAACAGCCGGGCCGGTATCATGTAGGAGCGCACCTGCCCTACACCTGCCCCACCGTAGGTGCGGGTCACTTTTGGGGTTGCAGGCGCGATCCCGCTGGGCATTTCAAGCGCCTTGGACATTGAACAAGCCTGACCACGGTTAAGTTAAGGCCTATGCCCCCCGGCTACTTCGCCTGGCCGCGAGAGGCAAGGGCGCGGCCAGGACAGGGGGGCGGAGTGGTGCATTGCACCTTTGCTCCCAAACTGAGTTACTCCCCGAGCGACGGCGGCGCCAATGGTGCTAAACTCCCGGCATGGTAAGCCAGGTTGGCGCGGGTGTGGCGAAGTCAGCGCGGCGGGGCTGGCTGCTGGCCGGGCCGGCGGCGCTGGTGGCGGGCTGCCTGGCGGTGTGTGGCGTGGGGGCATTCGCGGCCTACCGCGCCAGCGTGGGCGACCCGCCCGGCCAGGGCCCGCGGGCGGAGGCGGGCCAGGCCGCGGCGGCGCCGGTGGTTGCCGCGCTCGACCGATACCACCAAGCGCATGCCAGCGATCCGGCCACGCTGGCGGCGCTGGTGCCAGAGGAGCTAAGCGCGCCGCCGGGCGCGGTGAACGGCTATCCGCTGGAGTACCAGGCACAGGCGGGCAGCTATCGGCTGGACTTTAGCTACACCGGCCCGGGCATGAACCACTGCAGTTACACGCGGGAGACGAAGTGGCATTGCACTGGATATTAATAGCCGGCGCGCGGATGATGAATGGGCGAGGCAGAGACGCGCGCCGCTGGGAGACAAGGCCATGTCTGATTCGCAGCGATTGATCTTTATCGGCATCATGCTGGTGGCGCTGATCCTGATTTTGGTGGGGACCGGCGCCGCGCCCGTGCTGGTGCAGGCGGTGGTATCCATAGCGCAGGCGGTGGGCGGGTTTTTGTGGGGGCTGATTCCCAAGGGCAGGTGAGGCAAGCACGGCGGCGCAGCGAGGGAGGCCGAGTGTTACGACGAACGCTTCATTGAGGGCTGCGGCTCTTACATTGAACAAACCTGCCAGGCCCTTCGCGAAGCCTGGCAGGTTTGTCGTTGCGGCGCGGCGCCCTCGTTGGTGATGGGCGTGGTTACTGGAGATCGCGCCGACCCATGCGCCGGCGTTTTTCCTGGGTGGTTCGACCGGCGCGTCAGGGCCGGCTGCGGCGGCGCGGGGTGACGGCCCGGGCGGCGCCTTTCACCCCGCGCTTGACGGCCCGCGCGGCGCCGCCCACCACGTGCTCGGCTTCGTGGACCACGCTGGCGGCAGCGTGCCCGGTGCCATGCACGGCGCTGCCCACCACGTGCTCGGCCTCATGGACAACGCTGCCGGCGGCGTGCTCGGTGCCATGCACCGCGCTGCCAGCCACGTGCTCGGTGCCGCGCACGGCACGCCCGGTGCCACGCGCGGCGCCGCCCACCACGTGCTCAGCTTCGTGGACAACGCTGCCGGCGGCGTGTTCGGTGGCTCGGCCGGCGGTCTCCGTATCGCGCACGGCGGTGCGCGTGGCGCGCTTGGCGGTGCCTGTGGCGCGCTGGGCCGTGCCTTTCACCGGCCGCACTGCTTTACGCTCGGTGCGCTTTACTGCTCGTTCTGTTTGCTTGACTGGCTTTGCCATGTTTCACTTCACCTTTCGCGCAGATGTTCGGCCATGCTTGGCGCGGCTCCCCATGGGAGCCGCCTCGACCAGGTTTTCGGCCCGCTTCGGGCCAGGCTGCCCCAGGCTATTGAACTGGCGCTGCTTTAGCGCCTCGTATGGCGTAAAAAAGTGCTCAATCATGAAACCAAAGTATTACGGAAACACGGCCCCATCGGGCAGGCCGTGCCGGCTTGTGGCTAAACTATAGGCGATTGCCGCGCGAGCGGGGATACATCCCGGTATCTATTTAAAGCGGAAAGAACGGAGCCGGCCAAGCGATTGGAAGTGGGGCCTGGTGGCCGCGGCCAAGGACGGGCCGGGGCCGCCTTTGCCCATGTCACCCGCTGCGAATGCACCCGCCGGTTGACCAGCGTTGGGCGCGTTTTTTTTGGCCGTGCGCCAGGCCACGCGCCGCCGTTGCTCCCCACTCCACTTCGTTGCGGGGGACACGTGAAGCCGACGGGCTATGAGCAGCGCCCGGCCCTAATGAACTTTGACGATCAAGTGCGGCATTGGGGTTGCAAAAAGCCGTAAAAATGACGACTCTCAGACCCGCCGTTACCGGTTTTGGTCGTCAAAATTCAT
>JAYTFQ010000509.1:0-3085 GCA_043734225.1 Anaerolineales bacterium
AAGACGGCCACCAGTGAAGCCATGATCTACATCGCCAGTATTCGCATGCTCACCAAACGCTTGGCGGCTCATCGGTAGTTTGAAGACACTCTCTAAGCGCGGCACTGGATCTGCGCGGCGGGGAGCACGAGCCGCCACTGGCCGTCCTTGTAAAGGCGGGCTGAGACACTGTTGCTGCCGGTGCTGTCGTCCGCCAGGTGAACATCCAGAAGGCCCCAGCCATGCGCGTCCCACACCGGCGCGAAATATTCGGCGCTGAATGTCCAGTCGCTGATGTCGGCAGCCGGCTTATATCTTGGCACCCACACCGGATAGCCGCCGCGAATGGGCGCCTGCAGTAACTCCTGACTGGCGAGTTGGGCTTCAATCGCAGCCTGGCCGCAGCGGTAGATGGTCGTCTTGCGCACATATTCGCTGTGGCTGTACTGTATTCCCAAAATGGCCAGAACGACGACCACCACAATCCCCACGAGACTCCCACAGCCCCCAATACAGGAGCGCCCACCCGTGCGGGCTGTGGCTGGCACCGGCCGGCTGGCCGCGGCCGGCGCGCCACCCAGGTCCGCCTGCAGGTCGTTGATGGCGGTCTCTGCCTGGCGCAGGCTGGCGCCGGTGGCCTGACGATAGGCGCGGATCGCTTCCAGCCGTTTGCCAGCGACTAAATACTGGACCACCTGCGGCAGGTCTGCCGGGTTGGCGCTTGTCACCGACGCCCCGGCCCCCACCGGCGCGGAGGCATCCTGCAAGCCGGATTGGATGGCGCTGATGGAGTCCTTAGCCTCGCCCAGGCTGCCGCCCACTTTCGATTGGTAAAACTGGGTCGCTTCCGACTCCTGTCCGGCGCGCAGCAACTGAATAACGTGCGCCGCGTCGGCCGGGCCAAGGGCCACCGAGGTCAGCTCGCTGCGGGCGGGCCGGCGGCTCGGCTGCGGACCATAATTGTAGCGCGGGTCGATTTCAGCCGGGGCGGGAGAATCGGCGAGCGCGGCTGGCGCAGATGGCGCGGCGGGCGGAGGCTTGAAGGCAATGACCGAGCCGCAGTGGTCGCAAACCAAGGTCGGCCGGCCGGCGGGGTCCGGCAGCGGCGCGCCGCAATTGGGGCAGTTCAGGCTTTCAGCAGGCGTAGCCGCCTCCACAAACAGACGCGGCCATCACGGTCCGCCGAAGCGGTGCTTGTGGGCCGCGGCGTGAAAACTACATGCTCGGGAACATGGCGCAGGCGCGGCAGCGGTATTCGAAGTCCGTGAGTTGTCCCGAACAACGCGAATGTCTTTTTCGGCAGCGCTCATGTCTCACCTTGTGGGGCTAGCGGCCAGGCCGGCAGCCAACCGGATCCCGCCGCAACCGGCTCAAGTGGCGCATGATAGCCGGATTGGGCCGAGTGGACAAATCCGAAAAGTTTTTAACAAAAAAACGGCCCGCGGCGCGGGCCGTTTTGAGGAACAAATTAGTCGGCGTCTGGGGCGGCGACGGCCGGCCCTTCCGGCGCGGCCTCGTCCGCTTCGGCCCAGGCCAGCGCGATGCGATTGCGCTCGGTTTCCACCGACACAATTTGCACGTCGATCACATCGCCCGGGTTGAGCACATGGCCGCGCGGCAGGCGGCTGCGGTGCAGCAAGCCTTCCTGCTTGACACCAATGTCCACGAAGGCGCCGAAGTCAACCACGTTGCGCACGGTGCCTTTCAGCCGCAGGCCGGCCTGCAGATCGGCCAGCGACAGCACATCACTGCGCAGGATGGGGGCGGTCAACTCATCGCGCGGGTCGCGACCCGGGCGCGCCAACTGCTCCAGAATGTCGGCCAGGGTCGGCCTTCCGGCGCCCAGTTCGGCCGCCAGGGCCCCCAGCTCGCGCGGCGCCTGCCAGCGCTCCAGCGCAGCCGCGCGCTCCGCCGAGGATGAGTCGGGCGCCAGCCCGGCCTTCTCCAGCACGGCGCGCGCCAGCAGATAGCTCTCAGGATGGATGGCGCTGGCGTCCAGCGGCTCATCGCCGCCGCGCACGCGCAGGAAGCCGGCCGACTGCTCGAACGCCTTGGGCCCCAGCCCCGGCACCCCCAGCAGCGCCTCGCGGCTGCGGAACGGTCCGCTCTGATCGCGCTGGACGACCACCTGCACCGCCAGCTTGGGACCGATGCCGGCCACATAGGTCAATAGCGCCGGCGAGGCGGTGTTTACGTCCACACCCACTTCGTTGACCACACTTTCCACCACGCCGGTCAGGGCGCGATTAAGGCGCTCCTGGTTCACATCGTGCTGGTACAGGCCAACCCCGATCGAGCGCGGGTCGGTCTTGACCAGCTCAGCCAGAGGGTCTTGCGCGCGACGGGCGATGGACACCGCCCCGCGCAGGCTGACGTCGAGATCGGGCATTTCGATGCGCGCCAGCGGGCTGGCGCTGTACACGCTGGCCCCGGCCTCGCTCACGATCAGATAGTGCGCCGCGCGCTCGGGCATCCCGCGCAGCAGCTCGGCCACCAACTGCTCGGTCTCGCGCGATGCGGTGCCGTTGCCGATGGTGATCAGGCTCACGCCATGCCGGTTGACCAGATCGGCCAGGGTCTCCAGCGCCTTGGCCCATTGCTTGCGCGGCTCATGCGGGTAGATGGTGGCGGTTTCCAGCGGCTTGCCGGTGGCATCCACCACCGCCACCTTGCAGCCGGTGCGCAGGCCCGGGTCCAACCCGAGCACCACGCGGCCGGCCAGCGGCGGCTGGTTGAGCAGCGCGCGCAGGTTGGCGGCAAACACGCCAATGGCGTGCGCCTCGGCCTTGTCGGTCAGGGCGCGGCGCACGTCACGCTCCACCGCCGGCAGCAGCAGGCGCTCCACACCGTCGGCAATGGCCACGCCCAGCTCGCCGGCCAGCGCCGAGCGCTGATCGGCGCGGAAATAATACTCCACCACATCCCGCCAGTCGCGCTCAGCCACCTGCACCCGAACGCGCAGCAGCTTGGCCTTTTCGCCGCGGTTCAGCGCCAGCACCTGGTGCGGCCGGATGCGGTCGACGTGCTGGTTGAAATCGTAATAATTGGCGTAGACCTGCTTGGCATCTTCGGCGTCCGGCACCTTCTCGGCCGTCACGCCGCCCCA
>JAYTFQ010000510.1:0-4918 GCA_043734225.1 Anaerolineales bacterium
GCCATGTTGGAGGTGTAGGCGCTGACGCTGTTGGCGGTTTGCAGGACCACGAACGGCAGGCGCGGGCCGCCGGCCTGCTCGAACAAATAAGCCGCGTGCTTGGCAATATCGGTCACCGTGCCGGAGCCAACGGAAAGCAGCACCGCGCCCGGGCGCAGGCGGCGCTGCACCGCCTCAATATGCGGCATGTCGGTGTGGACCTGGCCGGTGGCATCCGGCTCCAGCAGCACGGGCTCAGCGGCCAGCCGGGCGCTTTGCAAGGTGGCCAGCACCAGGGCCTTGAGATCCTGGCCGGCTCGGCGCATGGGCGTGTGGTCCATCACCACCAGCACCGGCGCGTTAAGCGCGGCGCCGGCATGGCGCAGCACGTCGGGCAAGCGCCGCAGGGCGTTGCTCTCAAACAGCATCTGGCCGATGGGCATGTGCTCCCCGACCGGATAGCCGGGGAGGCGGCTGATGCTGTCCCAGAATGCGGGACCGCCGGCGGGATCGTAGGCGAGTTTCATAGGATGCTATTCGCCTCGATTGGCGCGGGGTTGTCTGCCAGCCAGGCGCCCAGCTCGCCCAGGTGCGCGAAGGTGTCGTCCGGTTGAAAGGGGGACTCCGGCAAATCTTCCAGGCGGGTCTCGCCGCTGAGCACCAGCACGGCCGGTATGCCCGCCGCCTGGCCCAGCGCAATGTCGGTATACAGCCGGTCGCCGACCATGGCCAGGCTCTCCAGCGGCAGACCCAGCTTGCGCGCGGCGGCCTCGGCCATCAGGCGGCTGGGCTTGCCGACCACCTGGTCCGGGCCGCGGCCGGTGGCGGCTTTGACGTAGGCGATGGTGGCGCCGATGTCGGGCATGAAGCCGCCGGGCGTGGGGCAGTTGAGATCGGGATGGGTAACGATGTAGGGCCGCCCGGCACGCACCAGGTCACACAGTGTCCACAGCTTGGCATACGTCAGGCCGGTGTCGAAACCGACCACGGCCAGCTCGGGCCGCGGGTCGTCCAGCGTGAAGCCCGCGGCGCGGAACTCGCCCTCCAGCGACGGCGTGCCGACCACGAATAATTTGGCGCCGGGATAATCACGGCTGAGGAGCTGCGCCGTGGCCTCGCCGGAGGTGAGCACCTGGTCCGGCTGGATGGGCAGGCCCAGGCGGGTGATCTTCTCGACGTACTGCTGGCGATCCTTGGATGAGTTGTTGGTCAGAAACAGAAACGGCTTGCCCTGCTGGCGCAGCAGCGTGATGAAGTCCAGCGCGCCCGGCAGCAGCCGCTCGCCCAGAAAGAAGGTGCCGTCCATATCCAGCAGAAAGGCGCGCGCGCGCGCCAGGCGCTCGCTCATCAGTTCATCCCCGCCCGGGCCGCCGCGCGCTCATAGACCGGCAGCAGGGCGAAATAGGTCTCACGGTAGAACTGATAACACTCGTCGTAGCGCGCCCGCACGGCCGGGTCCGGCTCAATGACATCCACGATGCGCACCACGCGCTCGGCCGCCTCGCTCAGGCTGGCACAGTTGCCGATGGCCACCAGCGCCAGCAGGGCGGCGCCCAGGGCGCTGGTCTCGGCGGTCTGCGGTTGGGTCACGGGCAGGCCGGTGACATCGGCCTTGATCTGGCGCCACAACCGGCTGCGCGACCCGCCGCCTACCGCGCGGATTTCCTCCAGCGGCAGGCCCATCTGGCGCATCTGGTCGGTGATGTCGCGCAGGCCATAGGCTGAGGCTTCCAGCACGGCGCGCGCGAAGTGCTCGCGGCGGTGGGCCAGGGTGAAGCCGGCAAAGGTGCCGCGCGCGGACGCGTTCCAGGTGGGGGTCATGGCGCCCATCAGGCACGGCAGCAGCACCAACCCCTCCGCGCCGGGGGGGACCTGCGCCGCGGCCTCGTCCAGACTGTCATAGGCCGAGCGGCCGGTGGCGGCCTCTGCCTGCGCTTCTAATGGCGCGAACTGGTCGCGGAACCAGCGGTAATTGGCGCCAGAGACGAAGCCCGGGTTTTCCAGCAGCCACAAATTGGGGTCGGCGTGGCAGTGGGTCTCCACCAGCCCGCTGGGATCGAAGACCGGCTGGGTGGCCGAGGCGCACACCGGCTCGGCGGTGCCGGCAATGTCGCAGACCAGGCCGGCGCGGATGACCCCGGCGCCCACGCAGGCGGCGTGCTCGTCGCCGGTGCCCACGATCACCGGCGTGCCGGCGGCCAGCCCCAGCGCCTGGGCCGCTTCGCGGCGCAGTCCGCCGAGCAGCTCGCTGGCCGGCCGCAGCGGAGCCAGCCGCTCGGGTTGGATGGCAAAGAGCCGGCACAACTCGGGCGACCAGGCGCGCACGGCCACATCGAGCAGGAGCATGGAGGAGGCATTGGCATAGTCCACTGCCAACTCACCGGTCAGGTGGTAGGCCACGTAGCTGCACGGCAGCAGGAAGTAAGCGGCCGTGTCGTAAACCGCCGGTTCGTTCTCGGCCAGCCAACGAATTTTGGGGGCCACATGGGTGGCATCCAGGTTGAGGCCCGAGCGCTGAAACAACGCGGCCGGGTCCGCCGCGCGGCCGGCGGCCTGGCACTGGGCGGTGGCGCGGCGGTCCATCCAGATGATGGCCGGGCGCAGCGGCCGGCCGGCGGCATCGATGGGGACGACGCCATCGACCTGCGCGTCCAGGCCCAGGGCGCGTACCTGCTCGGGGGCAAACGGGGCCGTGGCGCGCAACTGCGCGAGCGCCAGCGGCAGCGCGTCCAGCCAGGCCTGCGCCGGCTGCTCGGCCCAGGTGGGGCGCGGGTAGTTCACGGCGTAGGCGGCGCCGGCCTCGCCCAATAGCTCGCCCGCCAACGACAGCAGGACCAGCTTGAGGCCTTGCGACCCAAAATCGCAGCCGATGACCACGTCGGGTCGGGACTGGGACTGGGCCGTCATGACACGCACCACACTGGGCTCAATGGTTTAGGCCGCCACCCGTTCGGAGGCGGTGCTCGCTACGCTCGCCTCGAGCTCTTGCAGCGCCTGGCGCGCCGGCCATTTGTCGCGGAACACGCGGCTGATGGCGTGGGTGACGGCCTGCGGCTGCTTGTGCTGAAAGACATTGCGCCCCACCGAGCAGCCGACCGCGCCGGCCTCGCGGGCCTGCTCCATGCGCGTGAGCAAAGCCTCGTCGCTGATGAGCGTGCCGCCGGCCAGCACCACCGGCCGTTCGCAGGCGCGGATGACGTCCGCGAAGGAAGCGGCGTCGCCGCTCCAATTGACCTTGACAATGTCGGCGCCTAGCTCGGCGCACAGGCGGGCGTTGCGCTTGAGATATTCGACGCCCAGCACCTGCGACATCGAGTCCAGGCTTTGATAGGCGTTGGGATATTCGGCCTCGGCGATGAAGGGCATGCCCAGCCGCTCGCAGGCTTCGCCGATGCCGGAGACGTAGGTGATGGCCTCGGCCTCATTCTCGCCAGCCAGCGCCACGTACACCACCACCGCGTCGGCGCCGATGGCCAGCGCCTCGTCCACCGAGCCGATGGGGGTGATAAGCGCGCCGCCCGGCCGCCCGGCGGCCGAGGCGGTGAGCATCAGGGCCAGCGAGGTGTCGCGCTGGAAATGCTGCACGTGATGTTTGATGGTGCCGCGGCTGAGCATGAGCACATTCGCGCCGCCGCTGATGGACTCGCGGATGCGGCGGCCAGTGTCATACAGCCCGTCCAGGAACACGGGCGAGGTCATGCCGTGGTCGATGGCGACGATGAGACAGGTGTTGGTTTCGGCCTGGATCAGGCGGTTGAGGCGGATATGCTTTCCGGTCACGGCAGACATCGGTTCACTCCTGGGCTGGGGGCGGGGCTTACCAATGCGGCCCCTTGCGGTTCACGAGAAAGACAAAGGCATCCGGCAGGTGATACTCAATCGAGTACAGCAGCGGCTGGTCGTTGGCGTCGTAGTCGGTCTGGGTCATGCGCAGCAGGGGCGTGCCGCGGCGCACGTCCAGGGCGGCGGCCAGCTCGGCGCTGGCAATGGTGGGCGCGAGCTGGGCCACGCCGCGGGCCACCCGAATGTGGAACAGCTCGCTGAGCGACTCATACACGGAGCGATCGGCCAGGTCATTGGCGGTGAGCCCGCGCGGCTCCAGCCGGGCGGCCGGCAGCAGGTCGCGGGTCCACACCACCGGGCGCTCGTCGGCGGTGCGCACGCGCTCGATGACCACCAGCGGCTCGCCTTCGGGGATGGCCAGGGCGGCGGCCACCTCGGCTGGGGCCGGCTCGCGCCGCAGCGCGGCTGAGCGCACGCCGGGCTTGAAGCCGGCCTGGGTGATCATCTCGGAGATGCCGAAGTTCAGGCTGAGGTCCTTCACTATGGAGCGCTCGCGCACGTAGGTGCCGCGGCCGCGGCGGCGGACGATGAGGCCCTGCTCTTCCAGACGTTTGAGCGCCTCGCGCAGGGTGGTGCGCGAGACGCCCATTTGATCGATCAGATTGAATTCGGGCGGGAGCTGGCTGCCTGGCGCGAATTTACCCGACAAAATGGCCTGCTGCAGCGCGGCGCTGGTGGCGTCGGCCAGCGTCATGTACTGCGTGCGCAGGTCCAGCATGGGCGAAGGGACGTCGGATTGGGTCAAAGGCCAGGTTACCCCAGGCGTCTAGTGGTTATGATGTCAGACATCATGACTTCACTGATATTGGGGCAAAAGGGGGTAAGTTGTCAAGAGGCATTCGAAAAAGGTGAAAAAGTGGCGGAAAAGAGATGAGTTATCGCGGCCAGGAGCTTCTCCTGGCGTGAGAGGCTCCCGGCCTATGTTGCGATTAGATTAGCGGGTTTGGGAGGAAGCGAAAGACCCGAAAGGGCCAGATCGGCCGGGCCCAAAGGGGCCAATATTGACAGCTGCTTAGCTCAACGGCGGCTGGCAGCGCCGACATTCAAGGTAATCGAGGATGTTGTGGCCGAATTGGATGCCGTGGCCAGACGTTCG
>JAYTFQ010000511.1:0-12290 GCA_043734225.1 Anaerolineales bacterium
GATGATCAGCACCACCGCGCCGTGGCCCAGCACGCGCCGGCCCCAGCTAAAATTAAAGTCCTTGAGTGACTCGCCGATGCGCGTGCCGCCGGCCCAATCCAGCACCGCGCCCGATACCTCACGCAGCGCCTGCTCCACGTCTTCATCTTCCAGGTGGCGCGTAATGCGCGTCAGCCGAGTGCCAAACACGAACGACTCCACCGGCTGCGCCATCCCCAGCGAGAGCCCGTACACAAAGTGCAGCAGCAGGCGCGTATAGCGCTCCATCGACCCGCTGACGTCGGCCAGCACCACCAGCGGGCGCGGCTTGAACTTGCGTTCGCGGTAGGCCCACTCCAGCAACTGCCCACCATATTTCATATTGCGCCGCAGGGTGCGCCGGAAATCGATCTGCGGTCCGCCTCTCGGCTTGCGCCGGCGCGTGCGCCTTTGGTCGATCTGCCAGGCCAGGTTGGCGATCAGCGCCTTAATTTCGCCGTATTCCTCGGCCGTGAGCTGTGAGAAATCTTTGCGCCGCAGCGCTTCCGAAGGGCTGTAGGTGCGTGTGACCTCTATCACCGGTGGCGCGTCGGCGTTGTTCTGCTCATCCTGGCCTTCGCTCGGTTCTTCGGGCTTCAGCGGTGGCGGCGTCACGCGCACCCGCCGGCGCTGTTTGGCGCCCACCACCATCAGCCCGGTCAGCCAGGTGCTGGATGGCGGCCGCCAGAATTGTGCAAAGGCCTGGTCGAACAGCGCCAGGTCCTCTTGCCGGTGCACCAGCAGGCTGCGGCAGGCGTAAAAGAAATCATCGCGCTGGCCGACCTGCACGCTGCCCAGCGCCATCACCAGGTCCATCATGCGGCCCGGGTTCACGTCCAACCCCAGCCCGCGCAGCACCCGGCCAAACAGCAGCAGGTTGTGCAGCAGGTGCCCGCCCGCGTGCGGGGGCAGTTGGGCAATATCCGCCGTGGGGTTCATTCCATGACGCGCACCCGGTCCAGGATGGCGCGGGCGGCCGGGCCTTTGATCTTATCCACGTCGTCCTGGTATTTCAAGATGACGCCCAGGGTCTCATCCACCACCGCCGGGTCCAGCTCGGTCTGGTCCAGCGCCACCAGCGCCGTCGTCCAGTCAATGGTCTCGGCCACGCCCGGCAGCTTATACAAGTCGGTTTGGCGCAAGTCCTGGATGAAGGCCGTCACCTGCCGGCTGAGGGCCTCCGGCGCGGCCGGGATGCGGGCGCGCACAATCTCCAGCTCTTTTTGAAAGTTCGGATAGTCGATCCAGAAATAAAGACAGCGGCGTTTAAGCGCGTCGTGTACCTCACGCGTGCGGTTGGAGGTCAGCACCACCACCGGCGGCCGCTCGGCCTTCAGCGTGCCGATCTCGGGGACTGTGACCTGGTAATCCGACAGCACTTCCAGCAGGAAGGCCTCGAATTCCTCATCGCTGCGGTCGATCTCATCTACCAGCAGCACCGCGGCGCGGTCGCGCGGCACCTCCGGGCTGATCGCCTGCAGCACCGGCCGGCGCAGCAGGAACTGCGGCCCAAACAGCTCAGACTCTACCGGGTGCTCGCCGCGCGCCTCCAGCAGCCGGATGTGCATCATCTGGCGCGTGTAGTTCCATTCGTATACGGCCTGGTTCAGGTCCAGTCCCTCGTAGCACTGCAGCCGGATGAGCTCGGTACCCAGCAGACTGGCCATGACCTTGGCCACCTCGGTCTTGCCCACACCGGCTTCGCCTTCCAGAAACAGCGGCCGCTGCAGCTTGAGCGCCAGGTAGATGGCGGTGGCCAGGCCGCGGTCGGCCACGTATTGGTGCGTGCGCAGGGCCGTTTGAAGTTCGTCGATGGATGAAAACTGTGAAAGGGCCATGGCGTAAGTATACCGCACGGATTACAGTTGAATCTACACAGCCAGCACGCCGCGGCGCCTTAGCGCCGCGCCGTGCTGGCTGTATGCTGAATCTACGGCCTGAGCTAACCGGCCTGGCCGGCCGCGGCGGTTAACGCCCGTTTGGCCAGCACCGTCGCCAGGTGGTGGCGATACTCGCCCGAGGCGTAGTTGTCGCCCAGCGGGTCGGGCAGCGCCTCGACCACCCTGGCCGCGGCCGCGGCGATATTCTCCGCGCTCAGCGCCTTGCCCACCAGCGCGGCCTCAGCCGCCGTGGCGCGCTGCGATTTGGGGGTCACCCCGCCCACGGCAATGCTGGCGCCGCTGCACATGCCGCCGCTGACCATGACGATGGCCGCCACGCCCACCACGGCGTAGCCGGAGGCTGGGTGATCATGCTTGGTGTAGGCGCCGCCGGTGCCCGAGCCGTAGGCGCGGACGGTGATCCCCGTCAGCACTTCGTTTTCGCCCAGGGCCGTGGTGAACAAATCGGTGGTGAAGTCGGCGGCTGTGATGTCGCGGCTGCCGCCCGCGCCGAGCACCGTGAGCGTGGCGCCCAGCGCCAGCATCACGGTTGGCAGGTCGGCGGCCGGGTCGGCGTGCGCCAGGGAGCCGCCGATGGTGCCGCGATTGCGCACCTGCTGGTCGCCGATCATGCCGGCCGCCTGGGCCAGGATGGGGCAGTGCTCGCGCAGCACGGCCGAGGTGGCCAGCGTGTTGTGGGTGGTGCCGGCGCCGATGTGAATGTGGTCGCCGTGCAGGTTCACACCGGCCATGTCGCCAATGTGGCTGATATCGATCACCGCCGGCGGCTGAGCCACGCGCAGCTTCATCTGCGGCAGCAGGCTGTGCCCGCCGGCCAGCAGCTTGGCGCCCGGGTGGGCCTGCAGCAGTTGCACGGCTTCGGCGGCGCTGTTCGCGCGATAGTATTCAAAGTTAGCAGAGTACATCGTATGGCTCCTGTTAGGCCTTGGCCTGGTTGATCGCGCGCCAGATCTTCTCCGGCGTCAGCGGCATGTCGATGTGGCGCACGCCCAGCGGCGCCAGAGCGTCCATGACCGCATTGGCGATGGTCGGGGTCGAGGCAATGGTGCCCATCTCGCCCACGCCCTTCACGCCCAACGGGTTGTGGGGTGAAGGCGTCTCGGTGCGGCCGGTCTCAATGTGCGGAAAGCGCGCCGCGCGCGGGATGGCGTATTCGAGCAGGTTGCCCGAGACGAGCTGACCGTCCGAGTTGTAGACGGCCTGTTCGGAAAGCGCCTGCCCGATGCCCTGCACCACGCCGCCGATGACCTGGCCCTCGACGATGGTGGGGTTGATCACCTTGCCCACGTCGTCTACGGCGATGTAGCGCTGGATGGTCACTTCGCCCGTTTCAGGGTCGATCTCAACCTGGGCCAGGTGTGTGCTGTTGGGGAAAGTGAAGTTCGCCGGATCGTAATAAGTGTCCACTTCCATGCCTGGCTCGAGGTCGTCGGGCAAGTTATGGGCGGTGTAGGCGGCAAAGGCCAGTTCGCCAAAGGTCTTGGCCTTGCCGGGCACGCCTTTGACATAGGCTTTACCCTGCTCGGCGTCATAGATGACGTCGTCCAGCGGCGCCTCCAGTTGGTGCGCCGCGATCTTGCGCATCTTCAGCTTCACTTTGTCGGCCGATTTCACCAGGGCACTCCCGCCCACGGAAGTGCTGCGGCTGCCATACGTGCCCATGCCATTCGAGATCACGGCCGTGTCGCCATGTACCACGTCCACGTCGTCGACACTGATGCCCAGTTGGTCGGCCACGATTTGGGCAAAAGTGGTTTCGTGGCCCTGGCCATGGGAATGCGAGCCGGTCAGGGCCGTCACCTTGCCGGTCGCGTGCACCCGCAGCCCGCCCATCTCCCAGAAGCCGGTCACGCCGCCCAGCGCCCCGGCCACCTTGGATGGCACCGGACCGCTGGCCTCAATGCAGGCCGCCACGCCGATGCCCACCAGCCGGCCGGCCTTGCGCGCCTCAGCCTGCGCGGCGCGCATAGCGTCATAGCCGGCTAACTCCACGACCTTGTCCATCACGCCCTGGTAGTTGCCGCTGTCGTACGCCAGCGCCACCGGGGTCTGATAGGGGAATTCGCTGGCCGGGATGAAATTTTTGCGCCGGAATTCGATCGGGTCCATCTTCAATTCGCGCGCGGCCAGGTCCACCAGCCGCTCCACCACATACGCCGCCTCCGGCCGGCCGGCGCCGCGATAGGCATCCACCCAGACGGTGTTGCTCAGCGTGCCGAAGACCTCGCCGTAAATGCCGGGGATCTTGTATTGGCCGGAGAGCAAGGTGACGTAGAAAGCGGTAGGGATGAGCGCCGCCACCAGCGAAATATAGGCGCCGTTGTTGGCCCAGGTAGTGACGTGCAGCCCCGTGATCGTGCCATCTTTCTTCAGCGCTAGCTTGCACTGGGTGACGTGATCGCGGCCCTGCGTGTCGGACACGGAGGCCTCGCTGCGCGTTGACACCCACTTCACCGGCCGGCCGATTTTGCGCGCCGCCCATGGCACCAGCGCCTCTTCCGGGTAGGTGGGGATCTTGCTGCCGAAGCCGCCGCCGACGTCTGGAGCGATCAGGCGCAGTTTGTGTTCGGGGACAAACAAGACGAAAGCACTCAGCACAATGCGCGTCAGGCTCGGGTTTTGACTGGTCGTCCACAAGGTCATTTCTTCCTTGGACGAATCCCATTGGGCCACGGCCGCGCGCGGCTCCATGGCGGTCGCGATCAGGCGCTGGTTCACCAGTTCCAATTCCACGACCGTCTCTGCCTCGGTAAAGGCCTGGTCGCATGCGTCCTTGTTGCCTAGCGCCCAGGTATAGCTGATGTTGTTGGCGATCTCATCATGCACCAGGGGCGCGCCGTCGGCCGTGGCGCCGCGCGCGTCGGTCACGGAGGGCAGCGGCTCGTATTCCACGTCAATCAGGTCCAGCGCGTCCTCGGCAATCGCGGCGCTCTCGGCGAC
Source organism: Anaerolineales bacterium (assembly GCA_043734225.1). Classification (GTDB taxonomy): domain Bacteria; phylum Chloroflexota; class Anaerolineae; order Anaerolineales; family UBA6663; genus JAYTFQ01. Next base: position 4,860 of record JAYTFQ010000511.1, read on the forward strand.
CACCATGGCCACCCGGTCGCCCACATGCCGCACCTTGTCGGTCTGCAGCGGGCGCTGTACCGGCACCTTGATGCCGGGCGGGTTCCAGCCGCTGGGCAGGTTGCCCAGGTCCTTGGTGTCTTCGCCGGTGAAGACGTCGATGACTCCCCACAAGTTGCGGGCGCGGCTGGTGTCGATGCGCTTGATGCGCGCGTGCGCGTATGGGCTGCGCTTGATGGCCAGGAAGGCCATCTTGGGCAGCACCAGGTTGGCCACATAGCTGCCGCGCCCCTGGATGAAGCGCGGGTCTTCGCGGCGCTTGATCGAGGTGCCGATATATTTAGTCATGTCAGGCCTCCGTGGGCGCAGGCAGGCCGGCCTCGGCCGCGGCCCTGACGGCCCGGACAATGTTTTCGTAACCGGTGCAGCGGCACAAATTACCTTCCAGACCCTGGCGAATTTCTTCGTCGCTGGGATGCGGGTTGCGGTTGAGCAGGTCAACGGCGCTCAGGATCATGCCAGGGGTGCAGAAGCCGCATTGCAGGCCGTGCTTTTCCCAAAAGGCGGTTTGCATCGGGTGCAGTTGGCCGCCCTTGGCCAAGCCCTCGATGGTGGTGACGCTGCTGCCGTCAGCTTGCAGCGCCAGCACGGTGCAGGACTTTACCGACTGGCCGTCCATAATGACGGTGCACGCGCCGCACTGGCTGGTGTCGCAGCCGACGTTGGTGCCGGTCAGGCCCAGGCCATCGCGCAGGAAGTGCACCAACAGCGTGCGCGCTTCCACCTCTTGGGTGCGGGCCTGGCCGTTGACGTTGATAGTTACCGAATGCATCATATAAAGCCTCCTCCCACATGAAACGGATTTGCCAGCCGCGCGCTGGCGACGAACTGCTCTGATCCATCAAAAACAAAACTCCAGGCAACGGCCGGGTTGTCTGGAGTTTGCTTATCTAAAAGCGTATAGCCGGGCTGCTGGGCAAGCAGCCCGCCTGGGCACAGGCAAGCCTGGCCAAGGCGGTCATTAGACCGCTGAACACGCCACAGGTTTGGGAGCATGTTGATCTGGTTGTGACTGATGCCCTCAATTATGGGCCCTTCGGCGCAAGAGTCAAATAGTCGTGCGGTCACAATTCCATTTCACCGCGGAGCGCGCGGAGAGCGCTGAGAAAAGCCAGGGTGGCGGAAGGGGCTTGCAACTGGTTCAGTGGCCGGCGTCCAGTGCCGGGCGCTCACTCAGGTGCGCCCCGCAATCCCATTCTCCCGCACACCCACACTCCCATACCCCCATACCCCCACACTCACGCACTTCCTTCTCCCCGCGGCATCGGCCGCTCGGGCGCTTCTTCCAACAGGCCGCCGTGGCCCAACGCGGTCAGGTCGGCGCGTGTCAGGCGGTCGCCGGCCAGCAGGCGCGGAAGCACCCAGTCCACAATATTGGTCTTGCGGCTGCGGGCGCAGCCGGGCGCGCCCACCACGGGCACGGCGCCCAAATAGGCCAGCATGAGCAGGTTGCCGGGGTCCACCGGCGCGCCCAGGGCCTCCACAAAGCCGCCGGCGCGCTCCACCGCCCGCGGCACCAGGTCGTGCCGGTCCATAATAGCGGTCTCGCCCGCGAGCACCATCATCTCGCTGCCAGCGGCCAGGCGCGCTTGCAGGGTGCGCGCCAGCAACACCTCGCCGCTCTCGTCCTCCAGCGGCACAAAATCCAGGCTCACCACCTGTGCCCCCAGATTCTCCAGCCGCTCGATCAGCGGCGCAAAGTCCTTGGTCAGGCGGTCGCGCAGGGCGGGCGAGCCGGAAAAGATCAGGCTCACCGCCCGGACGGGCAGGGGGTCCACCGTCACCACGGGCGACACTTCCGCGGCGATGCGCTCGGCAGCGGCAATCGTGGCTTCCGGCATGGCAAACGGGACGATCTTGACGGTCGCGACGAGTTGGTTGGGGCGGACCGGGCTGTGGCTGGCCAGGGTGGCGGCCGTCAGGCCTTCCAGGTCGTTCAAGCGCGCCAGCCGGGCCGCGTCCACACGCAGGATGCCCATATAGCTGGCCAGGGCGTTGGCTCGGCCCGAGGCCGCGCCTGGCAGCCGCAGTCCCGGCCCGGACAGGGCGCGCGCCACGCGCCGCGCGGCGTTGTTTTCGTCCACATCGCCCGGCTCCAACTCGGCCACGTACACCGTCTGACGGCCGATGCCGGCCAGGGCGGCCACATCGGCCGCGGTCAGCGGCCGGCCCTTGCGCAGCAGACGTTGGCCGTCGGTCCCGGCGATATTGTGGCCCAGAATCTTGCCGGCGGCCTCGGCCAGCGGCACCGGGCCAAACTTCACGCCGCGGACCCGGCCGAGGCGCTGCTGGCCGCGCTGTCCGTGCTGGCCGCGCCCGTGCCGCCGGCTTCAATCTTCTTGCGCACGCAGTCGAAGAACATGCCGGTCATTTTTTGCGAGACCGTGCCCATCAGCCGCGCGGCCAGGCTGGCCAACTGGCCGACAATGGTGATATCGGCCGTCCAGTGCAGCTGGGTGGCGCCGCCAGGCAGGTCGCTCAGGCTCATTTCGCTGATGACATCGGCGGCGCTGCCGGAGGCGCTGCCGTGAGCCTTCATTTTGGCTCGCTCGGGCGCCACAAGCTCCAGCCACTGCACGTCGCCACTGAAGCGCGCCTTGACCGCGCCGAAGCCGACCGAGACGGTCCCGCGAAAGCTTTTGTCCGGCTCTACGATCTCGACCGATTCCACGCCGGGCGCGCACTCGCTGACTTTGTGCGGGTCGGTGAGATAAGCGTAAACTTGCGCCCGGGGCGCGTTGATGGTTACGTCGCCTTGCAGATGCATCGGGGGTCTCCTTAAGCAATCCAGCCAATTGGGCGAATGGCCTGATTTATAGCACGCTGTGTCGAAATAGTAAACGCGAGCGGGTTGTACTGTAGAATCCTGATTTGAGATGATTGGTTTGATTTCCGACACACATGGCCTGCTGCGGCCGGAGGCGCTGGCGGCGCTCCAGGGCGCCAGCCAGATTATCCACGCCGGCGATGCCGGCGCGCCCGAGGTGCTGGCGACGCTGCGGGCGATTGCGCCCGTCAGCGCGGTGCGCGGCAATGTCGATCGCGGCGAATGGGCGCAAGCGCTGCCCATCAGCCGGGTGATCGAGGTCGATGGCCTGCTGCTGTATTGCCTGCACGACCTGGGCGACCTGGACCTGGACCCCGCGGCGGCCGGCCTGGCCGCCGTCATCAGCGGCCATTCGCATCAGCCACTTATCGAGCGGCGGGGCGGGGTGCTTTTCATCAACCCCGGCAGCGCCGGTCCACGGCGCTTCAGCCTGCCCATCACGCTGGTTCGGCTGCACCTGGCTAGCAGCCAGTTGGAGGCAGAGTTGGTCACGTTGCTCGCCTAGAATTTTCTGTCGAGCCGATTACTTTACATATTCCACCCTATTGTCGGGCGCTGCGCTCCTGGCCGCCCCTATCTGTTTTGAAGTGGCACAAGTGGCACAAGTGGTTTTAACGGCAAATATGGCCGCGTCGCGAGAGGTGGCACGGCTCATCGCCTAAGTGTACGGACATAATGTCAGGGGAAGGCCGGGAGATCGCGGCAGGCATGAATGTGGGTTCATTTCAAACCCATGTCGATTTTGGGGCGCGCCATTCGACGTATATATAGAGCGCAGCACACAAGGCGCCGCGACCGGCTGGGAAGCTGGCTCAAATCGAGTCTAAAAAGGAGAGCTGACGATGCGCGTGATGGTTTTGATCAAGACCGATGAGCAAGCCGAGACGGGCGTGCTGCCGGACCAGGACTATGTCAATCAGATGATGCAGTTTAACGACAACCTGGTCAAGGCCGGGGTGCTGCTGGCGGCAGAGGGGCTGTATCCTAGCGCGATGGGCAAGCGGGTGAAATTCTCGGGCGGGAAAGCCACCGTGATTGATGGGCCGTTTACCGAGTCGAAAGAGCTGATTGCCGGCTTCTGGCTGTGGCAGGTGAAGTCGGTGGAGGAGGCGGTGGAGTGGGTGATGCGCATTCCCAAGCCGGCCGGCGTGGGTGAAGGCCAGATCGAAATCCGGCCGGTGTTCGAGATGCCGGACGTCACGGCCGAGGTAAGCAAGAACGAAGCGCGCCGAGTGGCGCAGGGCTGAAGCCAGCCAAAGCAAGATTGATCAGACAACTATTTGTGCCAGGGAGCGACTAAAATGCCAACGATTACGCCATTCATTACGTTCAACAATCAGGCCGAAGAAGCCGTGAACCTGTATGTGTCCATTTTCAAGAATTCAAAAATCAACAGCCTTAGCCGCTACCCGGACGGCATGCCGGGGATGGGCGGGCAGGTCATGTCCGCCTCGTTCGAGCTAGACGGGCGCGAGTATCTGGCCATGAACGGCGGGCCGCATTTTGTTCATAGCGATGGGTTTTCGATGTTTGTCTCGGTGGAGACACAGGCCGAGGTGGACGAGCTGTGGGAGAAGCTGACCGCGGGCGGCGGCGAACCGGGCCAGTGCGGCTGGCTCAAGGATAAGTTCGGACTGTCCTGGCAGATCATCCCCACCGCGCTCGGCCAGTTGATGGGCGACCCTGACCCGGAAAAGGCTGCCCGAGTGATGCAGGCCATGTTGAAGATGCACAAACTCGACATCGCCGCGCTGCAAGCCGCGCGCAATCAGGCGTAGAGCCATTGCGAAACGTAGGAGCGACATTTCCTCGCCCGGCGACCCATGTGCCAGGGACCTGGCGCGGGAACCGCGCCCCTACGACCGCTATGCCGGACCGCCCGGGGTGCCCTGCGCCTCCAAACTGGCGCCCTGAGGGCATGCCATTAGCGATATGACCATGGCCTCCCCCTCCGACACGCAGCGCGCCATCGACGCCGTCTGGCGCATTGAGTCCGCGCGTCTGATTGCCGGGCTGGCGCGCATCGTGCGCGATGTGGGGCTGGCCGAAGACCTGGCGCAGGACGCACTGGTGATCGCGCTGGAGCAGTGGCCTGAGTCGGGCATCCCGAACAATCCGGGCGCCTGGCTCATGGCCACCGCCAAGCATCGCGCCATCGATCGTATTCGGCGCAATGTGGCGCTGGAGCAAAAAAACGCCGTCCTTGGGCGCGAGCTGGAAGTTCAGCAAGAGCTGGCCGCGGCGGATTTTGAAGCCGCGCTGGACGACGATGTCGGCGACGACCTGCTGCGGCTAATGTTCACGGCCTGCCACCCGGTGCTCTCCACCGAGGCGCGCGTGGCGCTGACGCTGCGGCTGCTGGGCGGCCTGACCACCGAAGAGATTGCCCGCGCTTTCCTGGCCTCGGAGGCCACCATCGCCCAGCGCATCGTGCGCGCCGAGCGCACCCTGGCCGAGGCGCGTGTGCCGTTTGAGGCGCCCAGCGGGGCCGAACGCGGCGCGCGGCTGGCCTCGGTGCTGGAAGTCATCTATCTGATCTTCAACGAAGGCTATGCCGCCACCGCTGGCGATGACTGGACGCGGCCGGGTCTGTGCGAGGACGCGCTGCGCCTGGGGCGCATCCTGGCCGAGCTCGCGCCCGAAGATGCCGAGGTGCACGGGCTGGTGGCGCTGATGGAGATCCAGGCCTCGCGGCTGCGCGCCCGAGTGAGCCCGAGCGGGGAGCCGATCTTGCTGCTGGACCAAAACCGCGGCCGCTGGGACCGGCTGCTCATCCAGCGCGGGCTGACGGCGCTGGCGCGGGCTCTGGCTTTGGGCGGCCCGTTGGGGACCTATGGCCTGCAGGCCGCCATCGCCGCCTGCCACGCACGGGCGCTGACGCCGGCAGCCACCGACTGGGCGCGCATCGCGGCGCTGTATGATGCCCTGGCGGAAATAGCGGGCTCGCCGGTGGTGGCCCTTAACCGCGCCGTAGCCGTTTCCATGGCGTATGGGCCGGCCGCCGGCCTGGCACTGGTGGATGAGCTGATGGATGAGCCGGCGCTGCGGCAATATCACCTGCTGCCCACCGTGCGCGGCGACCTGTTGGCCAGCCTGGGCCGGCTGGACGAGGCGCGGGCGGAGTTCAAGCGGGCAGCGGCGCTGACCGGCAACAATCGCGAGCGGGAATTGCTGCTGCGGCGCGCGCAAGGCCCTATCCAATTTTCCAAATAAAGTATAATGAAGTGAATGGACCAAATGTTCTCATTCCAATTGAGTTTGGTCCTCACCACGCGTGCCGCGCGGGATGTGCTGGCTCTGCTGCCGGGCAACGGCGATGCCGCCGCCAAGGAGTCGGGCGGGAAAGACGCGGGTGGTGAGGCCGCTGCCAGTGAGTCCGCGGCGCGCGAGCGCGGCACCCAGGCGCTGGCCGCGCTGCTGCCGCCGCGCCAGGCCTTCACGGTCTATCTGCGCAACGGCGGGCCGGGCAACGACAGCGAGCAGGTGATCGAGCTGCGGATGGCCACGGATGCCGACTCCGTACCGAATGCCGCCCTGATGGAAAAGCTGGGCGGCAAAACCCTGGCCCTGGTGGGCACTGAAAAACAAGATCGTTATTCCGGCGACGGCCAGTTTGTGCTGTTTGGCGCGCGCGCCATCCCCGACGTTTATGGCCAGAAGGACGCCTATAGCCAGACGGCGCTGGTGAGCTTTGGCGCTGGCGACGAGGGCGGTTTCCCGGCCAAGCTGGCGACTGCGATTGCCAAGATGCCCGAGGCGCGCGCCCAGCGCGAGGGCGTGCAGCGCCGCATGGCGGATTGGCATCGCTACCTGGGCGTGCTGGAGCGCACCGCCAAGGCCCGCCAGTTCAGCATCACCTACAAGGCGTTCCGGCGCGGGCCGGTGGACTCGCATTTGGTCTTCACCCTCGACGGCGGGCGGGAGCCCATTGACTGGGGCAAACTGCGCTCGGTGGTGGATGAGCCGCTGGAAGTGCGCGAGCGGCGCGGCCTGGCGCGTACGGACGGTGGCGCAGCCGCTGGCGCAGCCAGCGTGGCCGACGAGGACGACAGCGACGACTGGCTGTTGGGCGCGGTGGTGGATTGCTCCCCTGAGCGCAACGAGATCCGCATCGCGCTGGATGAGGATGTGCAGAAATTATTGGAGCACCGCACGGTGACTCTGCCGCGCACCGCGGCGCTGGTCTACAAAGCCAGCGGCGATCTGGCACAGGTGCGGCGGCTGAAGTTTGGCCTGGAGCTGTTGGAGCAGGGCTATGGCGAGAACCCGCGCCTGAGCGAGTTCATGTTTGATGCAACCCGCGCTCAGCGCCCACCGGTAGGCAAGAGCCGCATCGCGCTCAACAGCGCCGAGCTGCTCCAGCCGCGTCTGAACGCCGGCCAGCGGGCCGCGGTGGAAGGGGCGCTCAACGCCCCGGATCTATTCCTCATCCAGGGGCCGCCCGGCACCGGCAAGACCACCGTCATCGCCGAAATTTGCTACCAGAACGCGCTGCGCGGCCAGCGCACGCTCATTGCTTCTCAATCGAACCTGGCCGTGGATAACGCCCTCAGCCGGCTGGTGCA
>JAYTFQ010000512.1:0-8935 GCA_043734225.1 Anaerolineales bacterium
CGACGGCTTCGTCTGGAGCCAGCGCCTGACCATCATCGCCGGCTTCATCCTGGCCGCCGTGGTCGCGGTCGCTCATTACGCCCCGGCCCTGGCCGCGCCCATTGAATGGCTGCCACACTAAAGAGAAAGAAAGAGAAATAGAGAGAGACAAAGGAAGAGCAAGAGGAGACGTGCCCATGAACCAAAACGCCGAAGACCCCAAGACCAGCAGCAACAATGGCAGCGACGGCTTTGTCTGGAGCCAGCGCCTGACCATCATCGCCGGCTTCATCCTGGCCGCCGTCGTGGCAGTGGCCCATTACGCGCCGGCCCTGGCCGCGCCGATTGAGTGGCTGCCGCACTGAACTGGGACTAAAATGCTGTTCGGCGAGGAGACACACGCGTCTCTGCCGGCAGCTTGATATGGCTTGCCATGCGGGCGCCGGCGGCCAACCAACCCTGGCTGGCGGGCTGAGCCCTGCTTTCTATTTCGCGGGCGGCATTCGCGAGCCGTTGCCGGTATAATTGGCAATCACTCAACCGCCGATGGCCAAAGTTTGCCCGTCCTGCGGGGCGGAAGCGCCCCTTCAATTTCGATTTTGCGGGTTCTGCGGAGCCCCGCTTGACTTCGCCCCGCCGGAGCGCATGGCGGAAAGCGCGGCCGCGGCAACCGAGGCGGAGGCCGATGGCCGGGCCGCCGGGCGCAGCGCGCGGCGGCTGGTGACGATGCTGTTTGCCGACCTGAGCAACTACACTCACGCGGCCGCCCGCAGCGATCCCGAAGAGATGTTCATCGCCATCCGGCGCACGCTGGAGCGGCTGGCGCAGCCGGTGCAGCAGATGGGCGGCCGGCTGGATCGCTACGTCGGCGATGGTTTCCTGGCCACCTTTGGCATCCCCGAAGCGCACGAAGACGATCACACCCGCGCGCTGCTGGCCGCGCTGGATATGCAGCAAGCCATGCACGCGCTGCACCGCGAAGCCCAACAGAGCCTGGGCTGGGACGTCCAACTGCGCATTGGCATCAATTCGGGGCCGGTCATCAGCGGCTACCTGGACACCGGCGACACGGTGGATGCCAGCGTGTTTGGCCACGCCGTGAACGTGGCCCAGCGGCTGCAGCAGGCGGCCCGCCCTGGCACGATCCTGGTCAGCGAGGCCGTCTACCGGCTCACCCGCGCCCAATTTGAATTCAAAGAGCCGGTGAACCAGCGCCTGAAGGGGCTAGACGCGCCCGTTGTGGCCTATGAAGCCGTCGGCCCGCGCAGCGCGCCGCAGCCGACCCGCGGGCTGGCCGGGCGCAGCACGCCCCTGATTGGCCGCGCGGCCGAAACCTCCGCGCTGCTCTCCGGCTTGCAGCGGCTGAAGTTGGAGCGCCACGGGCTGATCGCGCTCATCAGCGGCGAGCCAGGCATCGGCAAGTCGCGGCTGGTGGACGAGGTGTTGGCGCCGCTGGCCGACCATTTCACCATTGTGCGCGCCGGCACCTCGCCCAACGAAACCGGCAGCTATGGCCTGCTGACCCGGCTGGTGGAAAACCTGACCGGCATCCAGCCCGACGATTCCAGCGCCGTGCGCCAGCAGCGGCTGGACGACCGCCTGGCGCCCTCCAACACCCTGTCGCGCGAGATTGGGCCCGTGCTGTTCAACTTGATCAGCGGGCAGGCCTCGCGCGAGATGCTCATCGGCAACCCGCAGCAGGACCAGCGCCGCATTCACGCCGCCGTCCGGCGCCTGCTGGCCTGGCTGGCACGGCGGCGCGCCATGCTGCTGGTGCTGGACGATTTGCAGTGGGCGGACCCGTCGTCGCTGGCCGCCCTGACGCACGCCTCTGATCTGGTGAACGAGGCGCCGCTGGCCATCCTGGCCTTATGCCGGCCCAGCGCCGTCAGCCAGCTCCCCGCGCCTTGGGCGCCGCCTGGTCCGCCGGTGGAACCCGGCCAACCCAACAATTATTTGGATCTGCGCCTGGGGCCGCTGTCGCCGGCCGAAAGCGACGAGCTGCTGACGCACATCTTGAACGACCTGGTGGCGCCGCCGGACGTGATCCACAGCCTGATTTCACGCATCGTTGAGCGCACCAGCGGCAACCCGCTGCTGATGGAAGAAATGGTGCGCATGCTGCTGGACCAGGGCGTGCTGCGTCCCGGCACGCAGGGCCGCGAGGTGACCCCGCAGTGGGTGGAAGCGGTAAACCAGGTGCCGGAAACGGTGAACGGCCTGATCTTGAGCCGCTACGACCGGCTGCTGGCGCCGCTGAAGAAAACACTGGATGCCGCCGCCGTGCTGGGCAACAGCTTCTCGCTGCCACTGCTGCTGGGCGTCACCAACCTGCCCGAGGCCGAGCTGCGCAGCCAATTGGAAAACCTGGAGCAGGCCGATTTTGTGCGACGGATGCCAGGAAATGGCCTGCCGGTTTACGTCTTCCGCCACTGGCTGATGCAGGAAGCCATCTACCAGACCATCTTGCAAAAGGAGCGGCGCGTGCTGCACCTGCGCGCCGCGCAGGTGATTCAGCAAATCGCGGAGCACCTGGCCGTGGACGCCGCCGCGCGGGTGGGCTATCACCTGGAGCGCGGCCAGTCGCGGCAGGCCATCGGTTATTTGATGCAGGCCGCTCGGCGCGCCGCCGACCGCTTCGCCAATGAAGAGGCCATTGACTATTACCGGCGGATTGAGGCCCTGCTGGAACAGCACGGGGCGCGCCAGGAAGAAGCGGTGGATGTGGCGCTGGGCTTGAGCGAGCTGCTGACGCGCAGCGGACAGGCCGGCGCGGCGCGCGAGGCGCTGGAACGTGCGCACGGCCTGTCACTGGGTCCGCCGCATCCCGGCTACCGGCTGGCGGATGTGTTGTATCAAATGGGCCAGGCCCGCTGGCGCCAGGGCCTGCATGCCGAAGCGCGGGCCGCCTACGAGGCCGCCGCCGAGCGGCTGAGCGATGGCGGCGCCGGCGCCGCGGGTGACCAGGGGCTGACCGCCACGCACGCGCGGATTGAGAATGCCATCGGCTGGGTGCTGCTCAACCAGGGCCAACTGGCCGAGGCGCGCTCGCGCGCCGATAATGCGCTGCGGCTGGCGCTGCAGCAGAACGACCTGGAAGTGGCGGCCACGGCCCACAGCTTGCTGGCGGGCAGCCACTACTTTGCCGGCCAGTGGGCCGAATCCGTCGCCAGCGCGCTGCAGGCGCTGGCGCTGCGCGAGCAATTGGGCGACGTGTGGAGCTCGGCCGCCTCGCAAATGAACCTGGGCAGCGTGTATTACAAAATTGGGCAGTGGGCCCAGGCCGAGGCCTATTTGCGCCAGGCAATCTTCGTCCAGCAAGAGATCGGCGACTACCAGGGCGTGGGCGCCAGTTGGAATAACCTGGGGCTGCTGCTGCTGGATTCGGGCCGTTTCGAAGAGGCGCTGCACAGTTTGAACCAATCGCTGGCCGCCCTGCGCGGGCAGCAGCATTGGCCTTCGCTGGCCACGCGCCATCTCAGCCGGGGCCAGGTGTGGCTGCGGCTGGGCGTCGCCACCTGGGCCATCGCCGACCTGGAGCGCAGCCTGGATGCGGCCGCTCAGAGCGAGAATGACAATATGCGCGCCCAGGCGCTGGCCTCGCTGGCCGATGCGCAAATGCTGGACGGCTATGGCGGCGACCTGGAGCAGGCGCGCGAATTTCTCGGCCAGGCCGAGGTGCTGGCCGACGCCGGCGGCTCGCTGGAAACGCGGGCCGAGGTGGTGCGGGTGCGGGCCAAGCTGCGGCAGGCCGAGCGCAATTGGGATCGCGCGCTGGAGGCAAACCGCCTGGCGCAAGAGCTCTTCTCGCAGATCGGCAACCGGTATGAGGTGGCGCGGCGCCAGATTGAGGCGGCCGAGATCTTGTTGGCGCGGCCGGCTTCCAGCCGGCCAACCGACAGCGGCGGCGCCACGGCTATGCGCGAGGCCCTGGAGACCTTCCGCCAATTGCACGCCCAGGCCGACATCCCGCGCGCCGAAAGCTTGCTGGCCCGCCTTAACGCCGGGCTGGCCGAGGGCGTGGCGGTCGAGCAAGCCGTGGTGGTGGTGCACATGCACCTGCAGCTGCCCGACCTGGCGGGCGAGAGCGATGACCGCCAGGAAGAACTGGCCGGGCTGTTCAGCCAACTGACCAGCACCCTGGAAAAAGTCGGCCGCGAGCGCGGCGCCCTGGTGACCACCACCGGCACCGGCCAGGCGTTTCTGTTCAGCGGCCCCACCATCGAAATCAGCGACAGCCTGGCGCAGCAAGCGGTGCAGGCCGCGCATGATGCCATCGACGCGGGCGCGCGCCTGAACCGCGCCAGCCGCCGGCAGTACGGTTTTGAGATCACCCTGAGCGCCGGGCTGACCGCCGGCCGCTGGACCAGCGCCGGCGCCGATTCGCGCCAGGCCGCGGTGTTCGCCAGCGCCTCGCTGCCCGGCCGGTATGCCGCCGCCGCCGCGGGCCTGGCCGCCGCTAACCACATTGTGGTGACGGGCGACATCACCCAGCCGGTGCGCGGCCTGTATGAGCTGATCGCCCTCGAAACCCCGCCCGAAACCCGGCTGCCCGGCCCGCTGTTTGCCGTCGGCCAGGTGCGCTCCGACACGCGCCTGCCGCAAGCCCTGCCGGCCTCCAGCCCGGCCCTGATTGGCCGCAAAATCGAGCTGGCCGCGCTGACCGGTTGGGTGGATCGCCTGCGGCACGATCGGCGCGGCCTGGTGTGCTATCTGGAGGCCGAGGCCGGCATGGGCAAGACGCGCCTGCTGGACCAGGTGCTGGCCTACGCGCAGCGCGATGTGCAGTGCCTGCTGGGCAAGTGCGAGTCGTTCCGGGCCGGCATCAGCTATTGGATGCTGGTGGACATCCTGGAGCGCGCCGACCTGCCCGACGTGCCCGCCATCCACCAACTGCAAAGCTTGCTGGGCCTGCGGCCGCCGGAAGAGAGCGACGACCAACTGCTGCGCAACCTGCCGCCGGCCGGCCTGCGCCAGGAAATTTTCGCCCGGGTGCGCGCCCTGCTGCTACAAGCCGCGGCGCAGCGGCCGGTGCTGCTGGTGATCGAGGACATCCACTGGCTGGACCTTAGCTCGCTGGATTTGATCGACTATTTGCTGCCGCTGACACTGGAAGCGCCCGTGTCCTTGATGTTGGTGGCGCGCGCCGAGATGCCTGGCCCGCACCGGGCGCTGGTCAGCAAAGCTGAGCATCTGGCCCAGGACCGCTATCTGCCCATCAGCTTCTCCAACCTGACCGACACGGAAACACGCGAGCTGGTGGCCGAGCTGTTAGGCCACGGCGCGCTGCCCGAGGCGCTGTGGCCGCTGCTGGCCCCCTTCAGCGGCCATCCACTCTCGGTGGAAGAGGCCCTGCGCTTCCTGGTGGAAAGCGGCTGGCTGTGGGAGAGCGCTGGCGCCTGGCACCTGGTGGTGACGGCCGCCAGCGGACGGGCGGCCAACGAGCCCGAAGGCCCGGGCGAGATCGAGGGGCTGCCGGGCGATGGCGCCTCGCTGCCCAGCGGCACCGGCTGGCCCATCGGCCGCAGCGCCGAGCGCCGGATGCCGGTGACCTTCAAGGACTTGCTGCTGCGCCGGCTGGATTTGCTGCCCAGCGAAACCCTGCACGTGGTGCAGGCGGCGGCTGTGCTGGGCGAAAACTTCGACCACACTGTGCTCAGCCACGTTATTGCCGGGCCGGCCGTGGCGCGGCGGCTGAGTGAGCTGGTGGAGCGCGGCTGGGTGCTGCCGGCCAGCCCCGACAACCCGCTGCTGTTCCGCTTCAAGCACACCCTGACGCGCGAGACCATTTATGCCACGCTGCTGACTTCCAAACTGCGCGTGCTGCATCAGCGGGCGGGCGAGGCGTTCGAATCGCTCTATCCCGAAACCCAGGCCGAGAACGTGGAATTGCTGGCCCATCACTTCGGTCACAGCAGCTTGCGCGAGAAGGCGCTGGGTTACCTGGTGCGCGCCGGCCAAACCGCGGCGGCCCGCCACGCGCTTTCGGAAGGGCTGAGCTATTTCCAGCAGGCGCGCGACATCGTGGCGCAGTATCCGCTGCTGCAGCCGCGCCTCTCGGCCGCCATTGCCTTGGGGCTGGCCGACGTGCACCTTGGGCTCGGCGATCCGCAGGCAGCCGTGAGCGACCTGTTGCCCCTGCTGGACGCGCCTGCCAATGACCTGCCGCCCGAGCTGTACGCCGGGGCCTGGCGGCGGCTGGCGGCGGCCCGGCGCCGACTGGGCGATTTTTCCACGGCGCTCGACAATTTGCAGACCGCCCGCCAGGCGCTGGCCAGCCCGGCGATCGCTGGGCCGGCGCTGGCGCCCAGCGAGCCCGGGCCGGCGCCGGCCAGCGTGGCGCCGATGGTCGAAGCAGCCGAGCGCGAAGCCTGGACCATCGAGCTGAACATGGCCCAGGTGCTGCAGTTGATGTTTGAGATTCGCGGCACGCAAGGACACCGGGCGCGGGCCCAGGCCGAGCAAGTGCTGCGCGGGCTCGATCGGCGCCGCTATCCGGAGCTGGCCGCCGAAACACTCAACCTGCTGGGCGGCATGGCCAATCTCCAGGGCGAGCTGGAAACGGCCTCGCAGCTGGTGCGCGAAAGCCTGGCCATCTATCAAGCCTACGGCAACCGCGTCGGCGCGGCCGCCGCCTATGCCAACCTGGGCGTGCTGGCCGCCGGCCGGCAAGACACCGAAGGCGCCTACAACTATTTCGCGCTCAGCCTGGGCCTGCGCGAGGCGCTGGGCGACAGCCTGGGGGTGGCCATCTCGTGCAACAACCTGGGGCGGCTGGAGCGCAACCGCGGCCGCTTTGGCGAGGCCATTCAGCAGCTTACCCGCGCGGCGGCCAAGGCCCGCCACGCCGAGGCCATCCCGCTGCTGGCGCAATGCCTGGCAAACCTGGGACAGGCCCAAACCCTGGCCGGCCAGCACGCCATCGCCCTGACGACCTTCGACGACGCCGAAACGGTGTGCCAGAATGGCGGGCTGAAAAACATGTTGTGCGAAGTGGACTGGAAGCGCGCCGACTGCCTGGTGGAAACCGGCGACCTGACGCGGGCCGAGCGCAGCGCTCGCCTGGCGCTGGCACTGGCCAATGAGTTGAACAGCGATGCCATGCGCAGCGAAGCCTGGCGCGCCCTGGCGCGCGCCGAGCGCCAGCAGGGCCGCTCGGCCCAGGCCCTGGAACACACCAGCGCCGCCTGGCAGGTGCGCGCCGGCGACGCCAACTCGGTGATGCGCGCGCGCTTTGCCGCCGAGCATGGCCTGGCCCTGGCCGCCGCCGGCAAAACCGTCGACGCGGCCATCATGTTCGATCAGCACGTCAACCCGGTGGAGCTGCCCGAGAGCGCCTTTACCCTGCACGAGGTGGCCGCCGCGCTGGCGGGGTTGGGACCGATCGCAAAACCAAATGCTTAACCGCAACCCCCGCAAACGGCGCGGGGGCAGGCGACGCGAAGACTCAACGGGTTTAAGGTCGGTGATCGGTAATCACGAAGCTGCGTTCCGTCTTCCGCCTTCTGCCTTCTACCTACTGCTTTCTGCCTTCAACCCACACGCCCGCACGCCCACAACCCCAAACCCCCACACATGTTCTTCCTAACCTTCCTCGCCGGGCCGCCGGGAAGCTGGCTGTACACCTTTGTGCTGCTGGCTGTGCTGGAAGCGGCGGCGGCTCTGGCGCTGCAGCAGTGGATGTCGCTGCGCCGGCAGCCGGACGGCGGGGACCGGGCCACGTTGCCGGGTCGCCTGGCGCTGGGCGCTGGGGGTCTATTCTTGCTGCGTGCGGGCGTGCTGCTGGTCAGCCTGCTCATCCCGGATGGGTCAGGCGCGGCCCTGGCCATTCTGCCGCCGCTCGACCGGGCCACGGCCGCCATCACCGTGATTGGGCTAATCTGGCTGCTGGCCTATCCCGCGCCCGGCTTCAAAGCCGATGTGGGCGCGCTGATGCTCAGCCTGACCGCGCTCAGCGGCCTGGCGCTGGAGTGGGTGTGGTGGACCCAGGCGGTGGTGGTCGGCATCCCCTATTTCAACGGCAGCCTGGACGACACCCTGTGGGTGGTGGCCAGCGTGCTGCTGCTGGCCGGCGGCGCGTGGCAGTTGAGCCGGCGCCGGCCAGCCGGCTGGCGCGCGGGCCTGGCACTGTTGGGGCTGCTCCTGCTGGGCTATGCCATTGACTATCTGTATCCGGTGGCGCGTTTCAATATATCGAGCGTGGTCCGCTGGACGGAGCTGGCTGTGGTGCCGCTGGCCATGCTGCTGCTCTATCGGCGCGCCTCAACCTGGCAGCCAAAAAATTCGGCGACGGCGCCCAAGGCCAGCGCGCCGCGGACCCAACCCGTTTGGCTGGGGCTGGTTGAAACGCTGCTGGTGGCGGGGCTGGTGTTCTTCACGCTGGAGTTTGCCACCGCCCGCTTCCAGGTGGAGGGGCCGAGCATGCAGCCCGGCCTGCACACCGGCCAATACGTACTGGCCGATCAGCTCGCCTACCGGCTGGGCAGCCCGCAGCGCGGCGACCTGGTGACGGTGCGGCCGAATGTGCTCAGCAGCCCGCAATACATTAAGCGGCTGATGGGCCTGCCGGGCGACACGCTGGCGGTGAAGAACGGCGCGCTGTGGATCAATGGCGCCAAAGTCACGGAGCCGTATCTGGCTGAGCCGCCGCGCTACGTCGGCGCGTGGCAGTTGGGGCCGGATGAGTATTTTGTGCTGGGCGACAACCGCAACGATTCAGACGACTCGCACATCTGGGGCTCGGTGCACCGGCCGGCCATCACCGGCAAGGTGGTGTTGGTCTATTGGCCGCTCACGTCGGCAGGGCTGGCGCCGAATTTCTCCTTCGTAAATCCATAGGGGATTTTGTCCTCACAACAGACATGACACCCCCCGGATTTAATAATCGGGGTGTTATGTTTTCTAAGCCTGGAAGCCTGGACTAGCCAAAAAGAAGACCGCCTGCTAAGGTTTTGTT
>JAYTFQ010000513.1:0-5003 GCA_043734225.1 Anaerolineales bacterium
GTGACAGTCGTAGAGCGCTGGATAAGGCGGTTTCTCATAACGCAACGCGCTGCTTGGAAACTGGCAGTCGTGCAGGACATCCATGTCAACATGACAGACTGCTAGCGCTCCCAGCGGGCGGTGGTGGTCAGGCCGTCGCCGGTGACTTGCTGGGTTTGGCCGGTGGCTGGATTGACAAGCCACAGATTGCCGTCATAGGCAACCACCAGCAACCGGCCGTCGGGCGACCAGGCCGCCTGGCTGTTGGCGCTCAAGCCTGGCTGGTCCTTGGGCGGGAACACAAACTTCACGTTGCTGCCGTCGCGATCCATGACGGCCAGGCGGTAAGTGGTGTGGGGCGAGTCGTTGGGATTGGTGGCCTGTAGAAAGGCGATGCCGAAGGATTTTTCGCCGGCCAGGCTGGTGCGCACGGGCGCAGGCAGCGGGTTGGCGAACATGCCGGCGCGCGGGATGAGATTGAGCGCCTGGCCGGCCGGCACCAGGAGCGCGGTGACGTCAAAGGCGGGCGAGTCTTCGGCGGCTTCCAGGCCGATGGGCGGGCCGTGGGTGATGATATACAGGCCATGCCCATCGGGCGACCAGCGCATGGCGGGGTACCAGGCCCAATCACTGTGGGTGTTGTAGGCCGAGAGCGGCAGCAGCACGGAGGAGGTGACGGTGGCGGTGGCCGACTTGCGCGCGTTAAGGGTGAAGTTGATCAGCCCGATGGAATCGGTGCGGGCATAAGCAATGGATTTGCCATCGGGCGCGAAGGCATAACCGGTGCCCCACCAGCCATACAGCCCGCCGGAGGAAGCATCGAGCAGGCGGGTGGTGGTGTAGACATATTGGTGGGTGCCGGCGCGCGGCGCAAAACCCATCAGCCACAGGTCATTGTTGGCCTGCCAGCCGGGCGCGCGGGCGATGCGGTCGGCGGTGGAGAAGGCGAGCTGGCGCGGCTCAACCGGCGACCACTCGGCATAGAGCACGTTGCTGATGGGCAGCCGGACCGTGATGGGCGTGGTTTGGGTGTTGGTGCGCGTGGGGGTAATGGGGGCAGTCGCCACGGCCCAAAGCGTATTGAAGCTCTTATCGGAGCCGGTGACCTCGCGCGTATACAAGAGCCATTGGCCGTCGGCCGACAGGTCGAAGACATGCCCATCCAGGTCGCCGCTGGCCGTCAACGGCAGGCGCTGGCCGGAGTTACCATGCATCACCCAGGCGTTGCGGCCATCGATGTAGGCCAGGGTGCCGCTGATGGGCACGATGGTGAATGAGCCCTGGCTGCCGACCATGATGACCTCGGGCGTGGGCGCGGTGATGGTCACCCGGCGCACCTCGCTGCGCGAGACCTGGATGCCGTTCTCCAGAACGGTGCGGTAGGTGATTTCCTCGGCGCCGGGCTGGCCCACTTGCAGCAGGCGCTGGTCGCCGGCCGGCAGGGCCTCGTTATGCACGGTCTCCGAGGTGTAGGGCAGGGCGGCCTGCACCACGTCAAAGGTCTCGCTAACGCGCGTGATGACGATCGCCAGGCCGCCGGCGATCAGGCTGTAGGGCGGGGGGGTGAGGCGGTCGAGCTCGCCCAGCGTCACGCCGGCCTGGGCGACCGCCTCGCGCACGGTCAGGCCGGGCGTGAAGGTATAGGTTTTGGAGGCGCCATCGGCCTGGATGGTGAGCGTAACAGCGCCGGGCGCGGTGGGCGGCGGGCCGCCTACACCGGCCACCTGGCCGCAGCCGGCCACCCAGGCCGCCAGCAACAGCCAGCCGGCCAGCCGACTCGCCAGATACTTTATTCGCCGCACAGCGGGTTTCGCGGGCACGCACAGCTCAGGCCGCACAGGGCCGATGGTATAATTTCGAGCGCGCCAAGGGCCACGGTCGTGGTCCGGCTACTGCGTTATCGTGCCGGTTACGGTTAACTTGCCGTCACCGATGACAATTTCGGTCACTTTGAAGGCCACGTTGGCCGGACCGAGGTTTTGAGTGATGGCCTGGTTGATATTATCGGCCAGGGTCTGGCGCAGCGACGAGGGGACGGGCATGGGGCCAACGTCGGCGTTGTCGATGGTGACCGACACGGAGCCCGAGGCGGTTGGCGCCACGCTGAGTGTCAGGGCGGCGGGCAGGCTGAAATTGTTAACCTTGACCTTGCCGTACAGCACCAATTTGCCGTTGCGTAGGAAGATTTGCGGGTCAGTGATGGGCGCATTGGCGTCGTTGGTTAGCTTCAGGGCGGCGTAGGATGTCAGCTGTAATTCGGTCATGACCACGGTGACCTGGCCGTTGGTGGAGCCGGCGACGGCCGTGGCCCACAGACCTTCAACTTGACCGGCCGCCTCGGTGGAAACCGGGATGGGCGAGGCGGGCGGCGTGGGCGCCCCCAGGCCTAGGCTGGGGCCGCAGGCCAACACGGCCAGGCCCAAGGCCGCTAAAACGGCCGTGAAAGCAGACCATCGTTTAGAACCGTTCAAGTGATTTCTCCCAAACATTACCCGATACTCAACCACAAATTCGCTGGAAAATTATAGCATGCCACCTTCGTCCCCTTCTGATGATACGCCGGCCTGGATCAAGGGCGATTTGCCGCCAGATTTTCCCGAGGCCGGCGCGGAGCCCGCGCCAGCCGCCCAGGATGTAAAGAAAATCGGCTCGCAGGCGGGCGGTCCGGCGGAAGACGAGGCCGGCTCGGCGGCAGCGGTGCCGGCCGCGGCGGGCGAGATGGATGAGACCGACCAGCCGGCGGGCGCACCCGCCGGTGACAGGCTGGAGGCCGAAATCGCCGCGCGCCTGGCTGAACTGGATGGCGTGCTGAACGACGCCGATGAGCTGCCTGGCACGCCGGGCGCGGCCGAGATTGACGACGACCTGGACGACGAGCTGGAGGCCGCGGAGGATGACGGCCGGCCGCCAATGGTCGGCGAACTGGACGGTGTGGACGCGCCTCTGGCCGAGATGCGCGAGGCGGACATCGCCGAGCGGCTGGCCGAGCTGGACAGCATCCTGAACGATGCCGATGAACTGCCCGGCGCGCCGGCTGTGGCCGAGATCGACGAAGATTTGGAAGACGAACTGGATGCGGCCGAAGACGAAGACGACGCAGACGACCTGGACGAAATGCGTGAGGCCGACTTTGCCGAGCGGCTGGCTGAGATGGGCAGCGCCTTGAACGACGCCGATGAGCTGCCTGGCACGCCGGACGTGGCCGAGTTCGACGAGGATTTGGAAGAAGCCTTGGGCGCGGACGACGACGAAGACGAATTGGTCGAAGCGCCAATAGCAGTCGAGGACGAAGCCGAAGCCGAGCAGGGTAACGAAGCCGACGTTGACGAAGACGATGAGGACGAAGACGATGAGGAAGATGAGAACGAAGCTGAGGGCTTTGAGCCGGACGAGGTAGAGTCCGAAGCCGGCGACCTGGAAGCCTTGGAAGTAGATGATGTAATTATTGTCGAGCTGGTTGGGACTGAGACCCAGGGCGCAGAACCTGAACCGGCCGACGAAATGGGCCTGCCCGAGGCGGCGTTTTTGGCCGAGCTGGCCCAGGGCGACGACGAGGCGGACGAGAGCTTGAAAGCGGCCGAGGAAGCGATCGAGCCGGAAGCGGCGGCATCGATTTTGGAAGCTGAGCCGGCAGCTGAAGCGTCGGGCGAGGCTGAGCCCGGGATGGCGCCAGCGTTGGACGAGGCGGCGCCGGCCTCGGGCGAGGGCGAGCACGCCCCTGGCGACAGCAATGAGCAGCCCGCCGCGCCAGCCAGCGTGGTGGAAGCCCTGCCGCCCATTGAGCCGCCGGTGGTGGAAGACCTGGGCCTGGAGGCGCTGATCGAGAGCCTGCTGTTTGTGGCCGACGGGGCGGTGCTGGTGGGACGGCTGGCTGAGGCGTTGGAAGTGCCGGTGCGGGAGGTGGAGGCGGCCCTAAGCGGCCTGGCGGAAAGCTATCAGAAGCGCGGCTTGAGTGTGCAGCGCTTCCGTGAAAAGGTGCAGCTCACCACTTCGCCATCGGCGGCGGGGAAGGTGGAGCGGTTTCTGGGGCTGGCGGCGGCCACGCCGTTGAGCCGGGCGGCGCTGGAGGCGCTGGCGATTGTGGCTTACCAGCAGCCAGTGACCCGGCCGCAAATCGAGGCGGTGCGCGGGGTCAATTCGGACAGCGTCATCAAAAACCTGCTGACCAAGGGCCTGATCGAGGAATCGGGCCGGGCGGAAGGGCCAGGGCGGCCGGTGCTGTATTCCACCACGCCCGAATTCATGCAGCATTTTGGGCTGACGTCGCTGGCGGAGCTGCCGCCGCTGTCGTTGCCGAACGCGGACAGCATTCGGAATCCGGCGCACATCCTGAAGGGCTAGCGGCGCTTATTAATCAGCCCGTAAGAGTGTTGGGCGATAATCAGCAGGGAAATGCCCGGGGGCGTTTGAGTAAAGGTTTGGGGCAGCGTGTATTAAAAGGCAGAATGGGCACAAACGGCTTAACAGCGGAAGAATTGCAGGCATTGCTGGAGCGGGGTCGCCAGGGCGAAGAAGCCGCCTGCGCCGCGCTGTATGGCCAGTTTAGCCCGCTGCTGATGCGACTGTGCCTGGGATTGCTGGGCGATGTGCAGGACGCGGAAGAAGTGACGCAGGACGCGTTTGTGTATGCACTGCGAAATTTGAAGCGTTTTGACCCGGCGCGCTCGGCCTTCCCGAGTTGGCTGTACACCATTGCCCTGAGCCGCTGCCGCAACAAGCGCCGGCGCAAACTGCTGGTGCAGCTTCCGCTGGAGCTGCTATCGCTGGAAACTCCCAAGCGGCAGGAGCGGCTGGTGGAATCAGTGCTGGCGCGGCGCGGGGTGCGCGAACAGGTGTGGAATGCTATTCAGGCGCTGCGCCCGCATTTGCGCGAGGCGGTAGCTCTGCGCTACCTGGGCGAGATGCGCTATAAAGAGATCGGCGAGACGCTGGGCTGCAACCCCAAGACGGCCGAGTCACGCGTGCGGCTGGGCCTGGAAGAGCTGCGCCAGTCGCTGCGCGAGCGGGGCGTGGAAGCCGAGCTG
>JAYTFQ010000514.1:0-2011 GCA_043734225.1 Anaerolineales bacterium
AAAACCTGCAGGTTTGTCATTGTTTCAACAGCGCATCCGCGATGCGACGATCTCACCGCAATCCGCTTCGCGCTTCGCGCCAGCCTAAGTGTGATCTTCTTCAGCCTTCACCCTTCAGCCTTCAGTCTGGCCGCATGACCGCCCTCCTCCGCCTCGTTTACAAGTCCCAATACGACCCAGATGCCGCCCTGTCGCGCAACGACTGCGGCCCGGCCTGCCTGGCCATGCTGCTCAGCGGCCTGGGGATTGCGGCTACCACCGACGAGGTCTTCCAGTGCACCGGCGCCTCACCGCGGGACTACGTGTCCATGGCCCAGCTCTTGCGCGCGGGCGACCAGTACGGCGCGCCGCTGGAGTTTCGCGCCGGCTGCGGGCTGGGCGAGCTGCGCGGCTATCTGGACCAGGCCCGGCCGCTGATCGCGCTGGTGCACTATGGCGCCTTTTCCGAGTTGGAGCAGGGCGTGTCTACGCAGAACCTGTTCACCGGACCGCATTTTTTGCTGGTAGTGGGCTACGACGCGCACAGCGTGGTGGTTCACGACCCGCTGTGGACCGGCGCCCGGCGCGCCGAGGGCGCTTTTCGCCGCTGGCCGAACGCGGTCTGGGAGCGGGCCTGGCACGGCTGCCACGCCGACTGCGACCCGCGCGGCAACTGCAACCCCGACGGCGCGGCGCTGATTTCTGCCCGCTCAATGCCGCCGAGACGCGCTTGAGACTCTGACCTGCTACGCTTAAAAATGCCCATGGCCTCGCAATTTGACCCGGCTGTGGCTGAGGACACTCCCAATGCGTGTACGGCACATCCAAATTCCCCTGCTGATGCTCGTCTTGACTGCCATGGCCTGCGCCTCGTTTGGTGGAGCCGCCCAAACGCCCACGCCCGCGGTCCAACTCACCGCCGCGGCCGCCGCCACTCAGGCCGCGCGATTACCCGCCGCAACCGGTACCGCCCCCGGCGACGTGGCGACAGACGCCAAGCCGGCGGCCGGCACGGACCTATCGAATTCGGGCACGGCCGACACGCCGCGCCTGGCTTATGACGCGTCTGGCACGCTGCACCTGGTTTGGTTCGACAAGAGTGCCCGCGCGGGCGGCGACTATTTCCACCGCCAGTTAACCGCCGCCGGCGCGTGGTCCACGGCCGAGAACTTGACCGCTGATTTTGGGGACCTGTACGGCGACCTGAACCTGCTGCGTGATGCCAGCGGACACATGTGCGTGGTATTCAGCGCGGCCAAGGCCAGCGCTGACCCCGCCACCATCGGCCTTTATCAGCGCTGCCAGGCGGGCGCTGCCTGGGCGCCGGCCGACAAGCTCAGCGTGACCACCCAAACGGGCGTGGGCGTGCGCGATTATTCCGTGGTGCGCGCGGCGGATGGCTCAGTCCACGCGCTGTATATCGCCGGCTCCAGCAGCGTTTATTTCGACAACATCCAGCTATCGAGCGATACGCTGGCGGCGGGTGGTGCGCTGGCGATTGACAAGGCTGGCGGTTACCATGCGGTTTGGGTCAACGAGGGCAGCCCCTTCAGCGTGCAGTATCGTTTTTCGAGTGACCAGGGCCAGACCTGGCAGCCGGCCGTGACGCTCTCCACGGATCAGAACGCGCCGGATGGCGGGGCGCTCAGCCTGGTGGCGGATGGCGTCGGCAATGTGCACCTGCTGTGGAGCGGCACGGATGTCTTCTATCGCCGCTGGACATCCGCGGCTGGCTGGGTGGCGCCGGTGGCCCTGGCGGGCGGGCAAAATGGGCCGGACCAAGATTTGGCCGTGGATGCGCAAGGCCTGGCGCGCGCGTCGTGGGCCAACCATAATGGTGGGCTGCCGTATGTGCTCCAGGCGGTCAGCGGTCAATGGAGCGCGCCGCGTATTCTCGCGAATGTGGAAAGCGCCGCGCCGCGCCTGGCTGTGGATGCCCAGGGCGGCAGCCACGTGGCCTGGCTGACCAACCAGGATGTGTATTACCTGGCGGTGCCGTAGACAAGAAATCCGGATAATGAGCCCAAAAACG
>JAYTFQ010000515.1:0-3682 GCA_043734225.1 Anaerolineales bacterium
CGGCCTCTCCTCGGGCGCCATGGGCTGCCGTTAGCTTACTGCCTTTTTTCCATCTTGAGGAGGGGGATAAATTCACAACCTCTGAGCGCGAATGCGCTGGCTTGGACCATACGTCGAGGTCGCGCGCGAAGAGTCTCCCGCTATGTCACCCGCGACTGTCAGTTTCTGAGCAGTGGTCATGCCGCACGTGCAGCATGTTGCGACGCGAGAAACTGGTTCATCCGACTCTCTGTGACTGTCACCCTGAGTATCGCATGGCGCTGCCCGCCATGCTCCGCCAGCGTGACATAAAAGAGCTATGTCATGAACAGCGCGAATGCATTCGCTTAATATTACATCTGCGGTCGCGCGCGACGCAACGCGCCCCGTAGGGGATGGGCCTCTGCCGGCTATACATTTTCATCTGTCTGAAAGACCACTAAAAAAAATCACCGCTGACACTTTGCTTGGCAAAAGTGTCAGCGGTGAAAATTCTGCCAGCCTGCTTCAGGCGCTCTGCCTGGCGCTTACGCCTTCGGCGCGGTGATGTTCACCAGCCACGCCACGCCAAACTGGTCGGTCAGCATGCCGAACGTGTCGCCCCACGGCGCTTTCTCCAGCGCCATGCTGATGGTCGCGCCGGCCGCCAGCTTGTCGAAATAGCCGCGCAGCTCGGCTTCGTTTTCGCCGGTCAGCGACATGCTCATATTGGTCCCCGGCTGGTAGGTCATATGGCTGGGCGTGTCGGACCCAAAAAACACGATGCCATTATCGGCCGTCAGCTCGGAGTGCATGATGTTATTGCTTTCGCTGGCGGCCACCGGGGAATTAAACTCCGCGAAGGTCTGCATCACCAGCTTGCCGCCAAACACCGATTGATAAAATTCCATCGCCTGGCGGGCTTTGCCTTTGAAGCTCAAGTACGGGTTCAGTCTGGTTGCCATCGCTTTTCCTCTCACTGACGTTGGCCGCCGGCGCGCACGCGCCGGGCGGCGGTCCAATACGTTTGCACCCGCCTCGTTCTCCCGCATGATACACCATCGGCCGCCCAGATTCGATTTCCCCTGCGTGTCATTCGCGCGCAGCGATTCGTGGCCAGTGTTGTTTACGCTTGACTCGCACTGCCCCGCCGTGCTAGACTGACTGCGTTGAATTCGTCAACCACTGGAAACGCTAAAGAAAGGAGGCGCACAACATGCAACCGCTAATCACCCTCACTCGCAATTCGATGGGCAACCCAGGGGCGGTGTTGCCTTTGCTGAGTGCGTCTGCCGGCTGACCGTTCGCGTTTCTGTCTGAAATCGCGCGGCCTCGGGCGTACCTGCCCGGGGCCGTTTTGTTTCTCCTCGACCTCAACCCACGGCCGGCGCACTCAGCCCAACACCCCTCCCACACTTTTGCCGCCCGCGACGGCGGCCTGTGTTCGTCGCGCCGATCCGCTGAAGACCGCGTCTCGTTTAGGAGAGACTTGATGGATGATACTTTGCTGACCCTGCCGCCGTTCGAATATCAGGGCTTGATGGCCGAGGCCTGGGATGTGCTGCGGGGGGATACCTCGAACTGGGATGACCGCTTCTTTTATCCCAAGTTGATTGAGATGTATGGCCAGCCGGTATTGGATGTGGGCTGCGGCACCGGCCGCTTGCTGCTCGACTATCTGGCCCAGGGCCTGGATGTGGACGGCGTGGACAATTCGCCCGACATGCTGGCCCTCTGCCGGCGCAAGGCAGAAGCCAGCGGCCTGGCCCCGCGGCTGTATGAGCAGTATATGGAAACCCTGGCGCTGCCGCGCCGCTATCGCACGATCCTGATCCCTTCCAGCACGCTGCAGTTGGTGATCGATCCGCCGATGGTGGTGCAAGGGCTGCGGCGGCTCTACGACCAACTTGAGCCGGGCGGGGTAGTGGTGGCCTCGGTCATGGACCTGTGGCAGGCCGGAGAGCCGCTGGCCAGAGAATATGAGCAGACGGCGGTGCGCGCTGCCGATGGCGCCACCTTTCATCGCGTGGTGCGCTCACGCTATGATCCCGCCAGCCAGCTCGAACACACCGAGGATGTCTATCAGTTGATTGTCGGGGCCAAGGTCGTGGCTGAAGAGCGGCACCAGCGCTCCCCCGCCACCCGGGCCTATACCCAGGCCCAAATCCGCGCCGTGTTTGCCCAGGCCGGCTTCAGCCCGATCGACCTGTACAGCCGCTTCACGCTTGAGCCGGTCAAACCCGACGACACGATGTTTGTGGTCGTCGGACACAAAGCCGCTCGGCCTTAGCCGCGAATTTTAACCGCCAGGAGGAATTCACCGCGGAGAACGCGGAGTTGGGGAGCATTCTCTCTTAAACTCCGCGTTCTCAGCGCACTCCGCGGTGAGTTCTCCCCTTCCTGCAATTCGCGCGAAGCGATTCGTAGCCAAAGGTTTTGACTTTCCTTTCGTGCCACTTCGTGTTCTTCGTGGATTCCGCTTTAAAGCCTCTGTCTCCCCTTCAACTCTAAATACTGATTGATCACCTTGATCGACAGCTCACTCGCCGGCACGTCCAGCGTCAGGCAGCCCTGGCGCCGCAGTTGGTCCAGCGTCACCTGGCGCTCGGCCAGCAGTTGCTCGGCGGCCACGCGCTGATACACGGCGGTGGAATCGGCCGGGCGCTGGCCGGCGGCGGCGTGCACATCCGGGTCGGAGATGGTCACCACCAGCAGCAGGCTGTGCCGGGCCAGCACCGCCGCATGCTGCACCAGCGCCCGCATGGTCGCGCCGCCGCTCAGGTCGGTGAACAGCACAATCAGCGCCCGCTTGCGCTGCTTCAGCGCCAGGTAGGCCAGCGCCCGGCCATAGTCCGGCTCCACCGGCTGCGCCTCCACCGCGTACAGCAGCTCCAGCATGCGGTAGAACTGGCCCCGCCCCTGGCGCGGGCTCAGATAGTTCGACACGTCATCGGCAAAGCTCAGCAGGCCCACCTTGTCGCCCTTGCCGGTGGCCACATACGCCAGCAGCAGCACGGCGTTCATCACATAGTCCAGCTTGGCCACCCGCGCCACCGGGCTCTGCATCAGCCGCCCAGTGTCCAGCACGGCGATGACGTTCTGGCTGCGCTCCGTCTGAAACTCCAGCGCGATGGGCTGATGGCGGCGGGCGGTGGCCTTCCAGTCGATGCGCCGGAAGTCGTCGTCCGGCTGATATTCGCGCAGCCGCTCAAACTCGGTGCCCTCGCCAAACTGGCGCGTGTTGCGCAGGCCCAGCTCCTGCAGCCGGTTGCGGCGCAAGAGCAGGTCATAGTGGCGCACGTCCAGCAGGTTGGGGTAGACCTTCACCGCGCCGCGCGCCGGCAACTGCGCTGCCGGCAGCGTTGCCTGGCGCACCAGCAGGCCCAGCGGGCTCAGCCAGCGCAGGTTCAAATCGCCGAACGCATAGTTGCCGCGCCGCAGCGGCCGCACGCTATATCCGCCCTCCCAGCCGCCCAGCCCAGGCGCGCTGCCGGCCACGATCCGGCCCTGCTGGATCGCGCGCGCGTCCAGCTCAAAGGCATCCGGCGGCTCGTCGCGCAGCCAGAAGGTCACTGGCCGCCGGCCGCGATTGCGCAGCGTCAGGTGAATGGGGTTAAGCGCGTTCAGGCTCAGCCGCTCGTCGTGCTGCCGCCCCAGCTCGAAGCGCTTCAGGCTGCCGGCCAGCCGCCAATCCAGCGCCAGCACCGCCACGCATGCCACCACG
>JAYTFQ010000516.1:0-7549 GCA_043734225.1 Anaerolineales bacterium
CGGCCTCTCCTCGGGCGCCATGGGCTGCCGTTAGCTTACTGCCTTTTTTCCATCTTGAGGAGGGGGATAAATTCACAACCTCTGAGCGCGAATGCGCTGCCGTCGACTACACATCGAGATCGCGCGCGAAGGGCCTCTGTCGATTAATTCAGCAGCCCGTTCAGAGCAGCGCCTCATCCGCCATGCCTCAACGCCTTCTTATCCGCCAGCGCCCCGGTTGGGCAGGTTTGCACGCACTGCCCGCAAAAGGTGCAGGACGAGTCGCGCAGCGCGCCATTGAACTCAGTGGTGATCTGGGTGTGAAAGCCGCGGTTCATTACGCTGATGGCGTAATCGCCTTCCTGCTCGGCGCACACGCGCACACAGCGATAGCACGAAATGCACAGGTCATAGTCGCGCAGCAAGAACGGGTTCTTGTCGTCCAGCCGGCTGTGGCCGGAGTGCGCCCCCTCAAAGCGCCCCGTGCGCGCCTCGTATCGGTCCACCAGCACCGTCAGCTCCTGCGAGGCCATGCTGCGCAGCGGGCTCACGTCCAGCTCGCGGTTCTCCGAGACGACCATCTCCAGCAGCGTCTTGCGCAAGGCTTCCACCCGCGCGCTGCCGGTGGTCACCTCCATGCCGGCTGTGGCCTGCGTGGTGCAGGCCGCCACCGGGTTCTTCACCCCTTTCAAATCGACCACGCATAGCCGGCAGGCGCCAAAGGGCTTCAGCCGCGGGTCATAGCACAGGGTGGGCACAAACGTGCCCTGGCGCGTGGCAATGTCGTACAGCGTCTCGCCGGGCGTGAAGGCCACGCTCTGGCCGTCAAGCGTTAACGTTGCAGTCGGGGGGAGCGCGTCGCTGCTCATGAAATCTCGACCTTTCGGCCGGCGTGCAGCGCCGCCACCTGCGCCGGAAAACGCTGGATCAGGCTTTCGATGACCAGCGGCGCGGCCATGCCCAACCCGCAGGCGCTGGCCGCTTTCATGGCCGCGCTCACGTCGGCCACCTCGGCCAGCCACAGCTGCGGGTCGCTCGGCCCCCCGCCGGCCAGCCGCTCCACCAGGCGCTGCGTCCCCAACCGGCACGGGAAGCACTTCCCGCACGACTCGTGGGCAAAAAATTCCATGGCATTGTGCGCGGCATCCAACATGTCGCGGCTGTCGTCGAACACGATCATGCCGGCCGCGCCCAGCATCGAGCCTTTGGCGCGCAGGCTGGGCTCGTCGATGGTCACCGTGTCGATATCCGCGCCCGCAAGAAAACCGCCGGATAGCCCGGCCATGGTCACCGCCTGCACCGCCCGCCCGGCCGGCGCGCCGCCGGCCCACTCCTCAATCAGCGTGCGCAGCGGCAGCCCAAACGGCACTTCATAGTTGCCCGGCCGCTGGATGTCGCCCGACAGGCTGACCACCTTGGTCCCCGCCTGCCCGTTCAGGCCCAGGCCGGGGTACCATTCAGGCGCGTGGCGCATGATCTGCGCCGCGGCTGCCAGGGTCTCCACATTGTTGACGACGGTCGGCAGGTCTTCAAAGCCGTGCGTCACCGGGAACGGCGGCCGATTGCGCGGAAAGGGGTGCTTGCCCTCCAGGCTGTTGAGCAGCGAGCCCTCTTCACCGCAGATATACGCCCCCGCCCCACGCCGGACATAGAGTTCAAATGAGAACGCGGCCCCCAGGATGCGCGCCCCGAGCAGGCCGGCGGCATACGCCTCGGCCAGCGCGCGCTCAAACACGGCCAGCGTCTCCGGGTATTCGTAGCGCAGATACAAAAAGCCGCGCGTCGCGCCGGTGGCATAGGCCGCCAGGGTCATGCCCTCAATCACGGCCAGCGGGTCGTAGTCCAGAATAGCGCGATCCTTGAAGCAGCCCGGCTCGCCCTCGTCGGCGTTGCACACAACGGTCTTCGGTGTGCCGGCTGCCTCGGCCACCGCCTGCCACTTTTGGCCGGTGGGGAACCCCGCGCCGCCGCGCCCGGCCAGCTTGCTGGCCTTGATATGCGCGATGACATCCGCCGGCACCATCTCGTTCACCGCCCGCGCCAGGCCTTCATAGCCGCCGGTGGCGCGATAGCCGGCCAGCGTGCCGCGGCCGGGTTGACGAATTTCCGCGAAGACACATTCCGGTCCGCCGGCTGGGTTGGCCGCCGGCAGCGGCGTGGGTCGGCGCTCAAGATGCCCGGCCGCGTCGCCCACCCACTGTACGTCGTCGATGAGCACCGGCACCGGCTCATCACAGCGGCCAGCGCACGGCATGGCCGTGGCGCCCTGCCCGGCCAGCGCGGCCAGGCAGGCCTCGCCGCCGCGCAGCCGGCACACCGGCCCGGTGCACACCCGCGGCGTGTGCCGCCCGCCAGGCTGGCGGGAGAAATGATGATAAAAGGTTACCGAGGCGAATAGATCGGCCAGCGGCTGGCGCAGCCCGTGCGCGATGACGCGCAGGGCCGCCTCGGATAGATAACCATCCCGCTCGTGAAAGGCATGCAGCAGCGCCAAAAAAGGCGCCGGCTGTTGGCGCCATGTTTCGATCAGCTGTTGGTCGGTCAATTCCGCGGTGTTCAGGCTCATGACACCTTGAGGCGGTCTGACAAGTGGCTTAGGGCAAAAAGCATAAAAGATTATAGGGGACGGCTGTGAGTTCTGTCAATTTTGCCGGCGCGCCGCATCACTTCTTTCTCCCTTTCCCTTTGGCTGCTCTTGGCTGCGGGGGAAGGGCCGGGGATGGGGGCCCTCATTCGGCCAAACCGCGGGCTCGACACTGGCATCCCGCCCGCCATTAGCGACCCATATTCGCAAAGGCACCCGACGCGTCAGCCGCCGAGCGGAGGCAGCGGAGCGGCCGGGAGATAGCGGGCGAGGTCACGGGCCAAGTCGCTGTTGTCCCAGTGCGTGACGAAGGCGCGCACCGGGATGCAGCGGCCCAATTGGTCCAGGCCGGCCGTGCGGTTATAACCGCGCAGAAAGAGCGTGGCCAGGCCGATGGGGCCGCTGAAGCGCAGCAGGACGGCAAACCAGCCGTCCAGCGTGATAGTGGGCGCGCTAACGGGCAGACCGGCGCAGACCGGGTCCGCGTCCAGGGCGGACACCTGGCTCCAGGCGGCCTGGACGTGATAGCCGACCGAGTGGAATTCGAGGCCGGCCGGCGAGAGCACCAGCCGCGACCGCAGTGCGGCCAGGCTGATACCGATGCCCAGCAGCGCCATCAGCCCGGCAAAGACAACCATGAGAGCCTGGCTGCCGGGCTGGCCCTGGAAGACAACCACCGCCAGCCACAAGAAGGTGGCGGCGAAGCCGAGACCCATGACGAGAATGAGAACCGTATAGACTCGCCAAACCGGCGCCAGGCGGTAAGTGGATATCATCGCGCGCGGCTGTCAGCGGCCGGGGGAGAGGAACGACAGCGCTCGCGCCCACATGGGAACAACCAGCAGGGGGCGGGCGGCGGGTACCATCTCCAGCCGGGCGTCCGGCATATTCTTTTGCCACCAGGCGCCGTGGCGCGCGCCGGCGATAGGGTCTTTCTGGCCATACAGGCACAGGGTCTTGGCCTGCACCTGAGCAGGCTCGAAGCCCCAGGGCTGCAGGCAATAGCCGGCGATATCGGCGGCCACGCCGGCCATGCCTTGGGCCAGCGCTTCCTGCAGCATGGCGACGAGGCGATCCCTGGCGCCGGTGGCGGCCAAGGCGTCGGCGTCATCGGGGCTCTGGCCAAGCATGGCCAGAGCGGCCGCCGGCGACGCGCCGGCCGGCACCATTTGCGAAAGCTGAGCGGCCAGGACGGCGTGTACCTCGGCGGGCGGCCGGCCGCGCAAGGCTTCTAGACCCTGTTTCTGCTCGGGCGGTATCCAGGGCACGGCCTCGTCGGGGGCGGGCGTGGCCAGAATCACTACCCGGTCCACCAGCTCGGGATGCCGGGCCGCCAGGGCCAGGGCCACCCGGCCGCCGGCCGACCAGCCGGCCGCACCGACCGGGCCAGACTTCATCTGCTGGAGCATTTCGGCGGCGTCATCGGCGGCGGAGGCGACGCTGGCCCAGGCCTCGCCGGTGACAGGATCTGAATCACCGTAGCCGGGCCGGTTGGGGGCGAGGAGAGTCACCTGGCGTTTTTCGGTGGCGGCCGGGTCGGGATCGAAGCGGCCGGAGCCGGGCGCGGAATGGAAGAAGAGGACGGTGCGCCCGCTGCCATCCGCCAGACGATGCACGGCCACCCGCCGGCCGCTCTTGACTGTCACGATGTTGATGTCGGGCATGCGGATCTCCTGAAGTTTGGAGCCTGCGGCCAGTCGCCATGCTCCCTTCGCTTTGCTTCGGGAGTGCTGCGCGACCGGCGCGGACCAAAGACCCACTCAGCACTAAAGGCATCGTCCACGGAGGTGGACAACCGGCGCGGGGCGCACCTCCCGCGCCACCCAGGCGCGAATCGGCGAAGCGTCCCTTCGGGATCCACGCGGCGCGGCCGGCCACCGGCGTGCTAGCCGGGCGTGTAATACGCCCCCGCGGCGCAGGCGCGGCACAGCGTCCGGCCGGCGGCCAGGGTCTCGCGGCCATTCAAGATTTCTTCGCCGCAGGCTTGACACATCGAGCGCGCGCCGGCGCGGCTGACGATCTGCTCGACAGACTGCCGCAGCGTCACGGCCTGGCGCGTGAACAGCTCGGCGGCCGGCAGGCGTTGGTAGCCCAGCAGCATGGCCTCCCAGCGGTTGCGGGCCTCGGGCGCGCAGGCCCGCGCCCGGCTGCGCGCCTCCGCCTGCGGCGCCAGG
The DNA here is from genome assembly GCA_043734225.1 of Anaerolineales bacterium. Classification (GTDB taxonomy): domain Bacteria; phylum Chloroflexota; class Anaerolineae; order Anaerolineales; family UBA6663; genus JAYTFQ01. The sequence goes on from JAYTFQ010000516.1 coordinate 4,738, forward strand.
CGCAGCGCCGCCCCGCTCTGGCTGTCCACAAACGTGGCCGCCACTTTGCCGTAGTCTTCCAGGCGCAGCGTGCGGCGGCCCATCCAACAATTGGTGGCCACCGCCACCCCGTCGGCAAAACAGCCGTCCGTCTCCACGATTGCGATCAGGCGCTTGCCGGCTTGCGGCAGCTCAATCCCCAGCCACTCGCCCGCGAGCAAGCCCATGCGCAGCCCCAGCACTTGCCGCGGGCACAGGTGCCGGTGCAGAGCCGCCACCGATTGCATCAGCGCCTCGAAGCCGGGGATCTCTTCCATTGAGAGTCATTCTATCAGAGCGGGTGCCCTGACAAGGCTCGCGACGCAAATAGAACGGGACCGCGTAGAGCGCCTTGCAGGCGCGACTGGCCGCAGCTTCATCGCGACCATTTACGTCAATGCCGGGCAATGATCTGGCCGGCCAACGCCTATCTAGCTACAAGGCGGGGTGCCAGTTTTCGGGCTCGCCCGCACTTAACGTGAATCCTGCTCGGCGGGGTCGCCCTGCCACTCAGGTCGGCCCTGATCAGTCGCGCTGACATTCCAGGAAACCAGAGAAATCAAGGTTGTTTTAGCCGAATGGGAGACTATGGCCCGACTCGCCAAGGGGCCGGGCCACAGTCTCCCATTCGGCTGTCATTTTATGACAAGTTTGCTCGGTGCTTGCGGGACAGTCAGTTTTCGTCTGGCAGTAGTGGTTTTTCGGCCGAAAACCGCAAAAACGTGTGACAGTAAATCAATGGTCCTAGTGACGGACATAATGTTGGGGCGGCGGCTAGCGACCTGTTAAGTTAGCGCCTTTGGGGCCGTCGGGATTATGTACTCCGGCTCCCGATGTCACCGGGCCTCTACGGCGCCAGAAACCGCTTCGTCTTGTCGATCGTATTCTGCACCGCCTGGCCGGCCGTGGCGTGGCCAAAGAATGCGTTGGACAACTCTGCATTGGCGGTCTCTTCAATATCCGGCCAGTGAGCCAGCGCCGGCACAATGCGGATGTTGGCGATCTCATCCAGCCACACCTGGCTGTTAGCCGGTTTGGCGCTGGGATTGAGAAACGCCTCCGACCTGGACACGGCCCTATTGGACGGCACAACGCGGCCAGCGCTGGCCAGCAGCGTTTGCCCCTCGGCCGAGGCGGCAAATTCCATCAGCTTCCAACCCAGGTCCGGGTGAGCGGCCTTGGCCGGCAGGCACAGGCCATCGGCTTTGAGAATGTTGGCGGCCTGCGCCTGGCGCGGCAGCGGGGCCACATCCCAGTCAAAGTCGGTGATCACGCGCAGCGAGGGCACCGCCGCCCGGCTGTTGATCAGTATGCCCAGCGCGCCGCTGATGAAGCGGTCCGGCGGCTCCTGCGAGGTCATGGCCGCCTGGTCGGGGGCGGCGTGATATTTGGATTGCAGGTCCACGAAAAACTGCACCGCGCCCAGGCCGGCGGCCGAATCCAGCGCCAACTGCTGGCCGTCGGCGCTCAGCAACTGGCCGCCGTTCTGCCACACAAACGGCAGCAGGTTGTTGAACTCGGGCTCGAGAGCCACGCCATATTGGTCGGTGCCCTTGGTCAGCGCCTGAGCATCGGCCAAAAACTCGTCCCAGGTCCAGCCCGCCTTGGGGTAGGCCAAGCTGGCGGCATCGAACAGTTTCTTGTTGTAATAGACCATCAGCCCCGAGACACTCACCGGCAAACACACTTGCTGATTATTAAACTGAAACCCTTGCCAGGCCTGGGTGTAGAAATCTGTGGCGTGGATCAGGTTGCTGGCCGCGACGCGCGCATCCAGGGCTTGCAGCGCGCCGGTGGCGGCATACTGCCCAGTGGCGTCGTAATCCAGGTTCACCACGTCCGGCGGGCTGCCGCCGGCCAGCGCCGTGCCCAGGGCGGCGTGATAGTCGTCTTCATTGTCAGCGGTGCTGGATAGGTTGACCTTCACGCCGGGGTTCTTGGCTTCAAAAGCCCGGGCGACGCCGTCAAAGGCCTTCAACTGCTCCGGGTCGGCCAGCACCATCCACGACACTTCCCCGCTCAGCGCCGCTGTTGTGGGGGCGACGGTGGCGGCCGCGGTGGGCGCGGCGGTGGGCAAGCGGGGCGGTGGCAAAGTCGGCGGGACCGTGGGGGCCGCGGTTGGCGCAGCCGGGGCCGTGTTGGACGGCGCCGCAGTTGCCGGGGCGGCGGTCGGCGCAACGGTCGGCGCCGGGGTGGCCTGGGCGCAGGCGGCGGCCATCAGCGCCAACACGAGCGCGGATCGATAGATGTTTTTCACTAAACTGGACATTGACATGAACCTCGACGATTGATCTTTTACGAGTTGATGCGACCGATGTTCGGAGATACTGGGCTCTAATCCGTCGATGCCTAATCTAAACTGAATTGCCTCTAGAAGGCAAGCGATTCGCCAAGGTCAAATCGTCGATTCAAATCCCAACTCGGTGGGCCCTGGAAGTCGCCGCGCGCGCGCAGCCCGGCGCAGTCTGCGGGCCGCGCCGGTCGTCCACGCAGAGCCAACCGAATGAATTCGGCGCTGATGGCCTGCGGCCGGTCGTCCACCTGCGTGGACGATGCCTCTTCTTTCAGGTTCGTTTTCGTCCCCGCAGGCTGCGTGCACTCCCGCAGCGCGACACGACGCGTGGCTTGTGCCAGTCGGTCATTCATATCAGCGCAGCGACAACAACCCGCTGTGACGATAAGTCATCGTCCCCGGAGGTTATACGGAGTTGGCAATGGGCACCTTCTGTTTTGCCGGCCAAGCGGGCGTCGGCTGCGCGGTGGACGAGAGCGGCATGTGCTGGCGCTCAATGGT
>JAYTFQ010000517.1:0-14978 GCA_043734225.1 Anaerolineales bacterium
AGTCATACCATAATATCGCTATTCGAATGTGACATTGTCAAAACAGTTACGATATTACGGCGAAATCGGGAGGCGCGACCCGGCACTCGCCGGGCTGCGTCACCCAATTTCGCCGGACGGTTCGTGACAGGCGGCGGCAGCAAAGCGCGTTTTATTCCCCAATCCACTCTACAATTGTACTTTCCCCCTGCCCCACGCCCACGCACAGGGTCGCCAGACCATAGTATGGCCGCTTCTCGCCGGCGGCACGGCGCCCCATCTCGTGCACCAGTGTGCACACCAGCCGCGCGCCGCTGGCGCCCAGCGGGTGCCCGAGCGCGATGGCGCCGCCGTTGACGTTGGTGATCTCATGCCGCAGCCCCAACTCGCGCATCACCGCCAGCGCCTGCACGGCGAAGGCTTCATTCAGCTCGATCAAGCCCAGGTCTTCCAGGCGCAGCCCGGCGCGCGCCAGCGCCTTGCGCGTGGCCGGCACCGGCCCCAGGCCCATGGTGCGCGGCGGCACCCCGGCGGCGGCTGAGGCAACTACCCGCGCAAGGGGGCGCAAACCCAATGCCTGGGCCCGGCGATCACTCATCAGCAGCACCGCCGCGGCGCCGTCGTTAATGCCGGAGGAGTTGCCGGCCGTGACCGTGCCGCCGGCGCGAAAGGCCGGCTTCAGCCGACCGAGCGCCTCCAGCGAGGTGTCGGCGCGCGGGTGCTCGTCGCGCCTGACGATCACCGCTTCGCCCTTGCGCTGCGGGATGCTCACCGGCACAATCTCTTCCGCGAATTTGCCCGAGTTGATGGCGGCCACGGCCCGGCGGTGGCTCTCCAGCGCGAAGGCATCCTGCGCGTCGCGGGTGATGGCGCCGAGCGGCTCAGCTGCGGTCAGGTCGTAGACATTCTCCGCTGTCTCGCCCATCGAATCGTTGCCGTACATCTCTTTCAGCTTCGCGTTCGGAAAACGCCAGCCGAGCGTGGTGTCCCACAGCGTGCCATTGCCAAAGGCCCATTCCGGGCTGGTCTTGGCCAGGGCATACGGGGCGCGGGTCATGCTCTCCACGCCGCCGGCCAGGTAAACATCGCCCTCGCCGGCCTTGATGGCGCGGGCGGCCGCGTTGATGGCGGACAGGCCCGAGGCGCACAGCCGGTTAAAAGTGACGGCGGCCACCGTGGTGGGAAAGCCCGCCAGGAGGGTGGCCATGCGCGCCACATTGCGGTTGTCCTCGCCGGCCTGGTTGGCGCAGCCCAGGTACACCTCTTCCACCAAGGCCGGGTCCAGGCCGGCGCGCGCGGCCGATTCCTTGAGCACCAGCGCCGCCAGGTCATCGGGCCGCACGTCTTTCAGCGCGCCGCCGTGCCGGCCAATCGGCGTGCGCACCGCGTTAACAATCACGGCTTCAGGCATAAAACCTCGCTTTAATGGGCATCGGCTGAGAGGGTTGCAAGCCGGCCACGGACATTGCAGTAAGGCGTTGGGCAGAGTACAATGAAGTCAGTCGGCGCACCTGCACCCGGTGCGCTGTTTCTTTGCTGGTAGGCACAATCTAAAGGACTCTCATGCGGTACACCGTCGCCCACATCAACGTCACCGACAATTTACCTTCGTGCCCCACCTGCGGCGCGACCACGGTCTTCGCCAATGCGGCTGATATCGCCAAGGATGGCCGCGTGTATATGATCTTCCGCTGCCCGGTTGACGGGACCGAGAACAAAGTCTGGCGCCCAGAATGGCAGGCGCTGCACGATATGCTCGTAGCGGACGAGTAAACGCCCGTTACGTGTTTAGCCCCTCCTGCACGCAGCGATCCACCACCTGCTCCAGCACTTCCACCGGCTGCGCGCCCGAGACCAGGTAGCGCTCGCCAAAAATGAAGGCCGGCACCCCGCTCAGTTGCTGCTGGGCGGCCCAATACTCATCCGTTTCCACCTCGTCGCGATAGTCCGGGTTCTGCAGCGCGGCGCGGAACGCTGCCTCGTCCAACCCAACGGCGCCAGCAATCTCCGCCAGAGTATCCACCGACGAAATATCGCGCAATTCCTGCCACTGGGCGCGGAACACGGCCAGGTGATAGGCATCGCCCTTCCCCTGAGCCATGGCGAACTTGGCGCCGATGTGCGCGAGGCGTGTGGGATGCGGCTGCGGGTCGTCCATACGCTTCAGCTCCAGGCCAAAGCGCTCGCGGGCAATCTGCTGCACGCGCGGCCAGCCCTCGGCAATGCGCGCCCGGTAGTGGGCCTCAATCTCGGGCGGGATGGGCGGCGTGCCCTCCGGGCGCAGCTCGTAAGCGCGGAACGCCACCTGGAGTGCGCGCTTCCGGCGCAGCATATCCAGTCCACTATTGGCCATATAGCACCAGGGACACACATAGTCGCTAAACAACATCACAGAAGTGGGCATTTGGGATCCTATAAGACGGCAGATCGTCCCTGGTAACTGGCAACCGATAATTGGTCATTGGTAACTGGTTACTAATCCTACCATCAACGTAACTGCCCTGCCGGGCGGCGCGGACCTTTCAATGTAACCAGCGAAATCAAGGATTTTGGGGCCGAATTGGATGACGCAGCAGACGCCCGCAGGGGTCTGGCTGCGTCATCCAATGCGGCTGGCATTTCATGCCAGGCAGAACAGATAACCATCAGCTATGAATTGCCAATTGCGAATTACGGGTGACCAATCACCCTGTACAAAGGCACGGTTTCATTGATCGCCCCACCGCCGACGAAAAAGACAGGCAGTTCGATGGCGCCCACCTGCTCGACGCGGTAATGAGCTTCGAGCGCGTGCAGGGGCGCATCCATCTCGGGACTGTCCATGAGCACATATACCGGCCGGCCGGCGGCTTGCAGCGCGCCGGCCATCACCAGCCATTGATCGGTGGTCCAACTGGCGCCGGGCTGGAGCAAGTTGCCGGGCCGAACGGTTTGCCGCCCGCTATATAGCTCTACCGCGCCGCTGTTCAGCGAGCAGGCGATGATGGCCTGTGGCTCGCTGAGAGCGGCGATGTTTTCAATCGAGCGGCGCTGCTGGGGGAGCAAATAGCCGAACGTGAAAAAGCCAGCGTCAAACCCGATGACCGGGCCGAGGCGAATGGCGGCCAGCGCCAAGAGCACGGCCACGGCGCCTAGGCGCGCCAGGCGATAGCGGCCGCTGGCCGCGCCGGGCCGCTGCCAGAGCCACACCGCCAGCGCCAGTCCGCCCAGGGCGATATATGCCGCCAGCGGCACATACAACGCGAGCAGGTCGCGCAGACGCAGGAACGGATAAAACAGGTGGAAGACAAGCAACGGCCCATAGCCGGCCAGCGCCGCCAACAGCGGCGCGCGCGCGTGGCGCCAGGCATACCAGCCGCCCAACAGGGCCAGCGGCCACACCCAGCCAAACTCGCGGGGGTCGAGCGCTTCGGCCCCAATCTGGCGCAGCGCGGCCAGAGGCGCTTGCAGCGAGAACAGGGCCAACTCGCCTGTGCCAAACCGGAATGGCGTGCCGTACAGCCTGAGCCGATAGAGCAAATCGGGCACGGCGCCGGCCGCAGCCGCGGTGGCAAACAGGACCAGAAACGCCAGCCGCGCCTTGCGATCGCGCAGGCCGAGCCAGGCGGCCAACATGAGACCCGGCGCGACCAGCACTTGCGTGTAGCGCACGGAGTAGGCGCCAGCCAGCGACAGGCCGGCCAACGCGCCTAGCAGCCCGTAAAACGCAGGGGACCGGGCAGGCGCGCTGAGCGCCCACAACACGATCACCAATGCAAGGCCGGTCAGCACCAGCGCGGCTCCATCAGCCAGGGGTACCACCAGCCGCGTGAGCAGCTCCGACGAGGTGGCCACAAGCGCCGCCGCCAGCAGGCCGGCGGCCAGGCCCCAGCGGCGCTGGTCGCGCGGCGCGACCAGCGTTGTGAAAGCCACGGTCAGGGCCAGCCCGGCCAGCCCCAGCCAGCTGTTAAAGGTGAGCAAAAGCCGTTCGCCGCCCAGCCGATAGGCCAGCGCCAGCAGCACGCTATAGCCCGGCGGCCACACGGTCGGCGCCAGGCCCTGCGCGTTGGCCAGCACATAGCCCACGTGCGTAGCAGGCAAGGTGGGCAGCCCCAGCCCGGCGGCAAACACGGCCAACGGAAAGCTGTGCAGCGCCGTGCCATGCTGGCCCAAATCCAGCGCCATCTGTACGTAGGCAAACGGATCGCTGCCGGTGACTCCCGCGGCCGCATAGCCCCACAGCAAGTTGAGCATCAGACCGGCCGCGCCAGCCGCAGTGAGCAGCGCCGCCCAGCTTAACCGCCCTACCGCACGCAGCCCAATCAGCAGCGCCCAAGCCCAGGCCAAGCCCAGCGCCCAGGCATAGTCAAGAGCGGGCGGCGCGGCCTGCCGCAGACCAGCCACCAACAGCAACCGCAGCGCCGCGACCATATACAGGATGACCAGCGGCGCCAGCACCTCCGGCAGCCAGCGGCGCCGCGCCAGGCTGGGCAGGCAGCCGGCGGCCACGATGGCCGGCGATACCCATAGCGGCCAATGTGCTAGGCGGGCCACGATCAGCAGCGCCAGCAGGTGCACGCAAAAAAGCGCCAGCACCACCCGGCGCGGCAGTGGCACGGCCAGCGAAGCATCCAACGCCAGCGCGTGCCAGTGCGCCCGTAGCGCTTCGCGTGCCCAGGTCATACCGTTTTAGTCACTTCCGGCAATTGCCATTCCACCGCCCCCTTCCCCGCGTCGCGCAAGGCAGCGTTAATCTTGGAGAACGGCCGGCTGCCAAAAAATCCGGAACGCGCCGACAAGGGCGAGGGATGCGCCGATTCGAGGATGACGTGGCGCTTGGCGTCGATCAACTCGGCTTTTTTGCGCGCGTATGCGCCCCACAACACAAACACGACCGGGCCTGGCTTGCCAGCCACCGCCCGCAGCACGGCATCGGTAAATGTCTCCCAGCCGCGGCCCTTGTGCGAATTGGGCGTGTGAGCGCGCACGGTGAGCACGGCATTCAACAGCAGTACCCCCTGCTCCGCCCACGGCGCCAGGTAGCCGTTGTTGGGGATACGGCAGCCGAGGTCGGTCTTTAGCTCTTTAAAGATATTCTTAAGCGACGGCGGCGGCGGCACGCCGGGCCGCACGGAGAAGGCCAGGCCGTGCGCCTGGTTGTCGTCATGATAGGGATCCTGGCCCAGGATAAAGACTTTCACGTCTGTATAGGGCGTCAGCCGCAGCGCGGTGAACACTTCTCCCTGGGGTGGGAAAACCATTTGGGTCTTGCGCTCCTCGGCCACGAAGTGTTGCAGGGCTTTGAAGTACGGCTGTTCAACTTGATCTGCCAGGACGCCTTGCCAGCTTGCGGGTATTGTCTCCATCATTATTCCCCGCGAAACACAGCCGGCCTCTTCTCCAAAAATGCCGCCACGCCCTCGCGGTGATCGGCAGTTTGGCCGGCGATCTCCTGCAGATGCGCCTCGTAGTCCAGCGCTTCGTCCAGTGACAGGCCAGCGGATTTGTTCAGCGCGCGCTTGAGCAGGCCCAAGGCCTTGGTCGGACCGTGGGCCAACTGCGCGGCGATCTTGCGCACCTCGGCTGCCAGCTCCGCGTCTGGGAACACGCCTTCGGCCAGCCCCAGTTCCAGCGCTGCCCGGGCCCCCACCGGCAGGTTGGTGGCGGCTAATTCAAAAGCGCGCGCCGGTCCGATCAGTCGGGGCAGGAAGAAGCTGATGCCCGAATCCGGCGCCAGGCCAATGCCGCTGAAGGCGTAGCGGAATTTGGCGCTCTCGGCCAGATAGCGCATGTCGCAGGCAAGCGCGAGGCCAAAGCCTGCCCCAGCCGCCGCGCCGTTGATCTGGCCAATGACCGGTTTTCCCAGGGCGCGCAGCCGGCTGACAATCGGATGGAACGTATCGAGCAGATGCTGGCGGAACGCTGCCGGCCCTGGCCGCGCGCGCAGCGCCTCCAAATCTTGCCCTGCGCAAAAGCCGCGCCCGGCGCCGGTCAACACCAGACAGCGCGTGGCCTGATCGCGTTCAATCTCTTTTAACGCCGCCAGCACCTCCTGCGCCATCTGGTCGTTGAAGGAATTTAAGACCTCCGGCCGGTTTAGCGTCAGGGTGGTGATACCGGAGCGGGACTCGAGGAGGATGGTTTGGTAGGTCATAGGCGCCTCTTACAAAGTATGGGCGTATGGGCGTGTGGGCGTATGGGAGACAACCCGAATGCGTTGTTCACCCCCACACTCCCATACCCACACACTCACACACGTTTTTTCAACCGTCCCGCTTCCTCAATCACCAACTCCAGGGTCCCCTGAATGGTCGGGTCCAGGGGCACGGCCGGGCCGCAGGGGATCAAGCGACCGGCGTGCTCGGTGATGGCGCCGGTAGCGTCGTCCACCGTCAGGTCAAGGCGGCCGAGGTAGCGGCCATGGTCGCCCGCCTGTACGATCAGGGTCTGGCCGATTTGTACAGGCGACTGGAGCTCGGAATGCGTGTGGCCGCCGACGATCAGGCCAACTTCGGGGAACTGTTCGGCGACCTGATCATCGTGCAGGACATCGGGCGGCTCCCAGGCGGCGCTGGCTGGGGTGGTGGCCAGGCCGAGATGCGAGAGCAGCAGAATGAAGCGGGCGCCCTGCGCGCGCAGGTGGTCAAGCTCGAGCCGCAGCGCGGGGCGCGGGTCAGCGTCCGGGTAGCCGGCGCGGGCGAAATCAGCCGGGAAGTTCTGTGTCAGCCCAACGAGGCCGAGGGGAAAGCCGCCCAGGTCCATGAGCACAGACCCTTGCAGGCCAGGCACTGCCGGGCGGCCCGGCTCGCCGGCGCCGAGCAGATTGGCAGCCAGGACGGGAAACCCGACGGCGGCCGTCATGCGCGCCAGGCCCAGGCGGCCCCAGCCCAGCGTCTCCACGTTGCCGGGCACGCTGGCCTGCACGCCCATGGCCTCCAGCAGGCTATAGCTGGCTCGGCCCTGGGTCACGTCGCATTCCCAACGCTGCCGGTCGGAGGTATCGCCGCAGTCGAGCAGCAGCACCTGACGGCCATCGGCCTCGGCCGCCGCCCGCTCGCGGCGCGCCAGATGGAACAGCCGCGGCAATTGTTCCAGCCGCCCATGCAAGTCGTTGAAGTGCAGCACCGTCAGGCGCATGTGGGTTAAAAGTAAAGGGCCGCGCGGGCGGCCCTTGGTGCGCGGCCCGCGGGGCCGGCTCAGTCCAGGCGAACGTACAACAGCAGCATGTGCCCTTCCGGCACCTCGGTGTAGCGGGCGGCCAGGACTTCGGCGGCCTGGTTTAGCCCTTCCTCGTCACGATATTCCAGGAACACCGGGCGCTGCGCGTCCCAGGCCTTCCAACAGCGCTCCACCATCGCCGGGCCGTTCCCCGTGCGCAGGCGTGTCAGCGCCAGGTCGGGCAGCGAGGGGCCTTCGGAAAGTGAAGGCAGCCAGGTTTCGGGTGTCTGTTCAAAAACAGGGGTGGGCCCTTCAATGATTGTGATTTTTTCGGCTTCTGCGTCCATGACGGCTCCATGCCGGCCATGAGGAAACAATCCAATTGCCAGCCTGCGAGCGCCATCATACCATGAATTGGAGGACCTAAACCAGGCCGCAGGATCGCTCGCCGGCGCCAATACAACCTGGCGCCGATTTTTTTGTATTGGGCGTACCAATGCCTGGGGTGAAACGCCATTGACGACTTGCCGGCCATGCCGCGATTGTAAACGAGCGCGGGCCGGCCACCAAGCGCTGGGCCTCGCGCGAGTCTGGATTGGGCTATACTCCGCGTCGCAAAGGAGCTATGAGATGTCAATCGCCTTCCAAACCCTGGATCCCTTTCAAACCCTGACCGATGAGCACCAGCGGGTGCGGCTGCAGGGCAAGCACGGCCTGGTGGAGCTCAGCCCGGCCGCGCCAGGCGTGCTGCACGTCCGAGCGGGGCGGCGGCGCGCGCTGCCGGCGACAGCCTCGCTGGCGCTGGCCGGCGCCCAACTGCCCGCGCCGGCCTACCAACTGCGGCCAAGCGCCGGCGGCGCGAGCTTCAGCCAGCCCGGCCTCATGCTTCAGATCACGTTCGAGCCGCTGCGCTTGAGTGTGGCCCGGCCGGGCGGGGGCAAAGACGCCGCGCTGACCACGATTGAAATCGGCCTGCAGAGCGCGGCCGTAGCGGCCCGCTCCAGTATCGCGCCGGGCGAGCATGTGTATGGCCTGGGGGAGAAGACCGGCTGGCTCGACAAGCGTCATCGCCGCTACACCATGCGCAACCACGATGTGCTCATCGATCATGCGGAAGGCATCGGCATCGCCACCGACCCGCTGTATGCCAGTTTTCCGTTCTTCCTGGTTCACAGTGAAGGCGGCAGTTACGGCATCTTTGTGGACAACACCGAGTTCACGACCTTTGATTTCACGCGCGCCGGCCAGGCGGACGGCTGGTATGAGTTCGCCGCGCCGGCGCCGGTTTTGAATTTCTACATTTTGGCCGGCCCAACGCTGCCGGAGGTGCTCAGGCAATACACGGCGCTCACCGGCCACATGCCGCTGCCGGCCCTATGGACGCTGGGCTATCATCAATGCCGCTGGGGTTACAAGAGCGAGGCGGAATTTCGCGCCATCGCCCACGAGCTGCGTTCGCGCGGCTTCCCGGCGGATGCCATGTGGTTCGATATCGACTATATGCGCGGCTACCGGGTATTCACCTGGGATAAGCAGCGTTTTCCCGCGCCGAAGAAGCTGCTGGCCGACCTGAAGGCGCAGGGACTGCGCGGCATTACCATTGTGGACCCGGGCGTGAAAGTGGATCCCAACTATGAGCTGTACCAGGAGGGCCAGCAGGGCGGCCACTTTGTGCGCCACAGCGATGGCCGCGAGTACAACGGCAATGTCTGGCCCGGGCTGAGCGCCCTGCCGGATTTTCACGACGCGGCCGCGCGCGCGTGGTGGGCGGGCCACGTGCGGCGCTGGATGGACGAGACCGGGCTGGCCGGGTTGTGGAATGATATGAACGAACCGGCCGCTACCGACGTCAGCGGGCCGATCAACGATACCCTGCACGCCCGCGGCAAGCTGCCGCACCCAGCGGCGCGCAATACCTACGGCCTGCAAATGGCGCGCGCCACCTATGCCGGCCTGTTAGAACAGGCGCCAGATTCACGGCCATTCATTCTCACCCGGGCTGCCTTCAGCGGCGCGCAGACGGTGACGGCGCAATGGGGCGGCGACAACAGCCCGCTGTGGGAGCACCTGGCCGGCAGCCTGCCGATGCTGATGAATATGGGGCTGTCGGGCATGCCGTTTGTGGGCGTGGATATCGGCGGCTTCGCCGGCGACACGCACGGCGAGCTGCTGGCGCGCTGGTTCCAGGCTGGCGCCTTTTATCCCTTTTGCCGCAACCACGGGATTGACAACGGCAATAACCACGAGCCGTGGGTTTTTGGACCCGAGGTGGAGGCCATCTGCCGCCGCTATATCGAGCTGCGTTACCGGCTGCTGCCGTATCTCTACAATCTTTTCCATGAGGCGGCCTTGACCGGCGCGCCCATCATGCGCCCGCTGGCCTGGCACTATCCCAAGGATCCGGCCACCTTCAACCTGAGCGATGAGTTCCTGTTTGGCCCCGACCTGCTGGTGGCGCCGGTGCTGGCGCCGGGTGTCAGCGCGCGGGCCGTGTATCTGCCGCGCGGCGACTGGTATCGCTGGGGCGCGGGCGAAGGCGAGCCCGCGCAGGGGCCAGGCAATGTGCTGGCCGAGGCCCCGCTGGCCGAGATGCCGCTGTATGTGCGCGGCGGCGCGATCTTGCCCATGTGGCCGGTGGCGGCGCACACGGATGCCATTGCCCGCGACAAGCTGGAGCTGCACTTCTGGCCAGGGCGCGGCACACTTAACTTTTATGAAGACGATGGCCTGACCCAGGCCCACACGCGCGGCGAATATCGGATCACGCCCCTGCGTTGGCGCCCGAGCGCCGGCGGCCACACGCTGGAGCTAGACCCCGGCAGCGGCACGTATCGCGATGCCCGCACACGCTGGAACCTGGTCTTTCACGGCCTGACCGCGGCGGAGGCGCGGCTGGACGGCCAGCCCGTGCGCGCTCGGCGCACCAAAGGCGGCGTCAGCCTCCAAATTCCGAACGACGGCCAGCGCCATGTCGTGACATTGACCCATATCTAGGAAAATAGAAGAGCGGGGCGGCCTGGCCGTCCCGCTCTTCTATTTTTCCAAAACGACCTAAGCCGGCGTGGCGGAAGTCAGGCTGGCCAGCACGGTCCGCACCGCGCCGCAGCGTTCGCAGCCAGGGCGGGCACACAACAGGGCGGTCGGGTCGCGCCGGATCAGCGTTTCCACCGTGGCCAACAACTCTCTCAGGGGCAGCCGCTCCACGCGGGCGTTGCCGATCTGTGTCACGCGTGAAATAGGCCGCAGATGCGGGATTAAGGCGTTAAAGCCATCCGGGCAGCCGGGGCAGCCCGTCAACTCCACCGCGCCCTTCGGGGTGAGCGCCCAGCGGATGAATTGCTTGCGCCCGGCGCGGCGCTCGCCTTCGTGGATGGCCACATTGGCGGTCTGGTCAGCGCCCAGCAGCAGCACATCGGCGCCGGGATCGGTGTCCGCCAAGTGGGCCATCGGCCCCAGCGGCTCGGCCAGGGTTTGCGCCGCCATCGCCAATTCCGCCCCGGCGCCCAGCGCCACAAATGAATACAACGGGTGCAGCGACCGCACTGCGCCGCTGACGTGCCGCAAGGCCTCGGCCGTTGGCCCCTGGCTGGCGTCTATCGGCAAATTCGGCCGAAAAATCTCGGCCGCGGCGTTCTCATCGTCGTAGCCGGCGTAAGTGATGGCGTTGTCAGCCGGGCCCACGCGCGGCCACACGCGGCACTGTAGGGTGAAGGCCGGCATAATGACCAGGCCGCCCAGCGCCGAAAGCGCGCCGACCACACTCTGCGCGCCGCCGCGCACCGGGCCCACGGCCGGCAGCGCTACGTGTACAATGACGCGACTGCCAGGGCCAAGCCCCAACTCGCGCAAACCCTTTTGAATGTCTCTAAATGTGATGTCGGGCACTGTTTGGGATCATACTACGAATCGCTGATTACGGCCTGGCGCGGGCCTGTGACGGCCTCAAACGCGCCCGGGGATCAATTTGCGCTTTCGCCGGCCTCGCCATCCTCATCCGACTCGGCTTCGCCATCGTCCGACTCTTGCCCTTCGCCACCTTTCTCTGCTTCTTCAGCGGCCTCCTCGTTGCCCTCGGCGGCTTCGGTCGCGCGCTCCTCGAATTCCTCCTTTTCCTCGTCCGCCTCGTCTTCGCCTTCTTCCTCGTCGTCTTCGGCTTCCTCAGCCTCTACTTCTTTTTCGTCTCCTTCCTCTTCCTCCTCGGATTCTTCCTTTTCCGCTTCTTCCTCGCCTTCCTTTTCTTCCTCTTCTTCTTTCTCCTCTTCCTCCCCTGGTTCTTCTGCCTCTTCTTTTTCTTCTTCTTCCTTTTCTTCGCCTCCTGCCTCTGGTTCCTCGGCTTCTTCGCCTTCCTTTTCCGACTCTTCTTTTTCTTCCTCTTCGACTTCAGCCTCGGTTTCTTCGCCTTCCTTTTCCTGTTCTTCCTCTTCTGCTTCCTCTTCAGGCTCTTCTGCCTCTTCTTCCCCATCGCCTTCTTCTTTGTCTTCTTCCTGTTCGCCCTCGTCCTCTTCTTCCTCTTCGCCTTCCTCTTCGCCTTCTTCTTCACCCTCTTCTTCGGCCTCGGACTCGGCATGGCTGGCCGCGGACGCCGCTGGCACGTGCGCCACGCCAGTGACAAGGGCCGGCTCCTGGGCATCATGGTCCGGCGCCGGCTTGCGCCCGGCGTGATCGGCCAGGTAGCGCGCCACCACCTGCTCATACAGCGCGGCGTCGCGCTGCTCAAGCTGCCGCATCAGCCCGGCGTACTGAGCGTAGGCCGCGCGCTGGCCGCCCTGCTGCCGTTCCAGCTCCGTGTGGATCACGTCCAGCATGCGAAAGGCGTCGTCTGCCGCCAGGCCGCCACCTTCGAGATGCTGCTGAAACGTAGTCAGACGCGACAGGATGTCACCCCTGCCGAATTGTTTCCAGTCGATCATGGCTTCCTGGCCTGGGACAGTCGCGGCACGCCGGGTCAGGCGCGCCTATCCGGCAGATGCTGCCGGACATGGTTATAAGTGCGCTCCGCCCACCATTGCAGCGTGCGTTGACCCGAGGGTGGGTGAAAACCAGTGCGGCTCCAGGCGGCGTGGTTGGGTGCGGGCAGCAGGTCGAGCACCTCCGCGCGCGCCTGCGACCAGCCGGCCAGGATGTGAGTCAGCGGTTCGGCTGGGTCGTAGTCGCCATCCGTCCAGTCATGGGACGGGAACGGCTCCAGCGCCGGCCGGTCTTCGTTCAGAATGCGCAGCAGGCGGGGCAGATATGCCATCTGTTCCAGGTCGCGCGCGTGCGCAGCCAACTGGTGCAGGCTGCGCCCGTCCGCGCCGCGCAGCCGAAACCAATCCGGCTCGGGGAAACCGGCCAGCATCGCAGCCACCTGGGCCGGTTGGCGCTCCAGCCGAACGAGGAGCTGCCGGCGGTAATCGAGAAGCTGGTCAAAGACGGGAGGCGAGTTCTTATTCACTTGTCCTTCTTAGCGTTCTTTGCGATCTTTGCGAATAAAGATCTTCCCCCGCTCAAGCGACTCAACCAGCACCGGCAACTGCGGCAGTTTGCGCGCGCGGCCTTCCATGAGCATAAACTGGTCGGCGGCCTGGGCGCCTTCGGCCTGGCGCAAGAACAACACGGCGGCAGCCAGGGCCAGCGCGGCCGGCTGATCCACGCCGGCTTGCTCAAAGAGCGGCCGGGCCAGACCCTCGCCCACCGCGCCCAACACCTCATCCGGCCGCTCGCCATAGCGCCAGGGCACCGAGGTGCCCCAGGCCAGCGGCGGCGGTTGGCTGAGCACGATCTGATCGCCGGCGCGCGCGGCCAGTGGCTGCCGCCCCGGGTAAAGCAGGTTGGGATACACGCTCAAGGTGTGCTCCAACCCGCCAAACAGCCCGGCCAGGAACCCGGCCAAATCGACGCGCGCCAGCACACTTTCTAGATCGGCGCGCGCGGCCTGCCACTCGTCCGCGCTCTCGGCGCAGAACTGCTCGACCTCGGCTGTCGCGGCAAAAGCCTGCACGCACTCGGCCAATCCGTCCGGCCAATCTCCACCCAAGGCATGCCGGAAGAGCTGCTCGGGATCCAGGGCTTGCGCGGCCTGGACCGCCGCGTGTGCGCTCAGCGGGGCCAAAACCCGCCGCGCTGTTTCGGCCAGCCGGTGCGGGCGATGCGCTTTCTGCGCCTGTTCGCGCTCAGGCCAGTCGCTGGCCGCGAGCAGGCAGCCCATCAACCGCAGACGTTTGTCCACCAGCACCAAAACCGTGCTCATGCCGTTTTCCACACGTCGGCGCAGCGCCGCACCACCTCGGCCGCGGTTTGGTCTGGGTCCGCGGCGGTCTCCAGCGCCTCCACTCGCACACCAAACGGCGCCCATTCCGCCTGCAACGCTTCGGTGAGGCCGGCCAGGCCGGCACGGGCGGCGCGCACGGCCGCGTGGCCGCTATCCATCGGGCGCAGCAGGTTGACGATCAGGCCGCCGCCGGTCTCTTTCATCGCCCGGGCCACGGTCTGTGACATCAAGAAGGCGCCCTTGAGGTTGACGTCCACCGTGCGGTTCCATTCCCATTCATCCATTTTAAGCGCGGCGCTGCTGGGCGCCACATGCGCTGCGTTAACCAGCACGCTCAGGCGTTCGCCGGCCTCCAGCAACGTGTACAGCAGGGTCTGCACCGCCATCTTGTTCGAGACATCCGCCACGTGAGCGGTGCTGCCCGCGCCAATCTCGGTGGCGGTCCGCTGGGCGGCATCGGGGTTAACGTCGATGGCCGCCACGCGCGCGCCGGCCGCGCCCAGCGCCAGCGCCACCGCCCGGCCGGTGCCGCGTCCGGCGCCGGTGACCAAGGCCAGGCCGCTATTCATGCGCTGCCCTGCATCTGGCTGGACGACCACCAAATCAGCGCCAGGCCGATTAGGAACAGCAGCCCAAACGAGACCAGCCAGAGCCATACCCCCGGGTCGTCCCAGGTCACCCGCAGTTGGGTGGCGTCGGCAATGATGAGGGCAAACAAGGTAAACAGGCCCAGCACAGCATAGCTGACGCCCAGGGCCAGGCGCTCCACCGGCGCCGCCCAGCGGCACAGGCCCACGGCGCCCACCGCGGCCGTGGTAAAGACGACGCTATACAGCTGACCGTTGAACGAGTCCACCGGCCAGGGCCAAAAGGCCCCAAACAGCGCGGGCAGCAAGAACAAACCCAGGCCATACAGCCCGAGCACCAGAGCCAGAATTTGCAGCAGCCGGCTCCAGCTTTCAGGCGTGGGATAGGCTTCAGGGGGCGGCTGATCGCGGCGACGCCATAAATACTCGCCCACCAGCAGGGGCAGGCCCAGGTTGAGGCTGAACCAAACCCAGGTGGTCCAGCGGTCCCAATGAAAGCGCTGCAGATTAATGAAGGAGACAATCAACTCGCTGCCGCTGAAGGCCACCAGCATTGGCAGAACCAACCGGGCCGGCCACCAGCGCGCGTAGTAGAGCGCCAGGGCCACGGCCGACAGTGCCGCCAGGCATACCGCGCCCCAGAAGAAACCGCCATAGGCGCCAAGTTGCCAGGGCCATAAGGGACGGACAACCGCCGGCGCGAAGAACAGGCCCAGGCCGGACGCCAGCAGCGCCAGCGCGCCCAGCAGGGTCAGCCCGCGCACGCGCGAGGGGAGAGCAGGATTTTCAGATTCAGATGACATGCGCCTCGGGCGCTCCGCAGCCAATCACGGCTGCCGATGCGGCGAGGCGCATGCTATCACTAAGCTGGAGGATCGGCAATCAATGAGCGCCATCCGAAACGCGAGAAAGCGCGGCGGGTCGATATAGCCCAGCAAAACACTCGCGATGGTGCGGCAAAAGGCTTCGTTGTGGGTGGAGATGCGCGCGGCGCGGTTCAGCAGCCAGCGGCGCAGCACGCTGAG
>JAYTFQ010000518.1:0-3906 GCA_043734225.1 Anaerolineales bacterium
AGCGCCTCATCGAATTGGATCCCGGCCAGGCTGAACCGCTGCCCGCCCGCGTAACGAGTCCCGGCGGCCAAGGCCATCTCCAGATAGCCGGCCGCTGGAAAGAGCACCTGACCTTCGATCCGGTGGTCACCCAAGAAGGGCAACGCCTGCAGTGACAGTCGGGTTTGCCAAAGGTGAGTCCCCTCGTCAGTCGCCAGGGTCAGGTAGCCGCCCAACAGCGGGTGGTCCCCTGTGCTGGCGCCGGCCGGCGCCCACCCACCCTCCGGCTGGAACCAATGCCGCTCACGCTGCCAGGGATACGCAGGCAGTGACACCAGCGGCCGGGGGTGTGGGTAGAGGCCCGACCAATCCACCGGGTAACCGTGTGCGTGCAGCCGGCCCAGGCTGGCCATGAAAGTCGACCACCCGTCCGCCTCGCGGCGCATCGATTGGACCAGCACGGCGCTCTGGTCGGATGGCGAGGGCATCTGCCCAATGGCCGGCAACAAAACCGGATGCGGGCTCAGCTCGACAAAAGTGTTGAAGGCATCCGCCTGCAGCCGCGCCACCGCTGACGCGAATCGCACTGGCTGGCGCAAGTTATCCGCCCAGTAGGCCGCGTCCATTTCCGGGCCGGCCAGGGGCGTCCCGGTTACGGTCGAATAGACCGGCACCCGGGCCGCCTGCGGATGGATCGGCGCCAGCAGCGCCAGCAAAGGCTGGCGCAGTTCATCGACCTGCGGGCTATGTGACGCCACGTCCACCTTCACGCGGCGGCAGAATACGCCCCGCGCCTCCATATCCACCAGCAGCGCTTCCACTGCCGCCGGCTCGCCCGACAAAACCACACTGCGCGGCCCATTGACCGCCGCGACGGCCACCTGGCCGGATTGGCCCGCCACCCAGGCCTCCGCTTCGGCCTCGGTCAGCTCGGCCATGACCATCAGCCCGTTTCCGCTGATCTGGCGCAACAACCGGCTTCGGCCGCAGATCACGCGGCTGGCGTCCTCCAGCGACAACACGCCGGCGATGTGCGCCGCGGCTACCTCGCCCAGGCTGTGCCCGACCACGGCCGCCGGCACGACCCCCATCGCCCGCCACAGCGCTGCCAGGGCGACAGATATGGCAAATAGCATAGGCTGGATCACATCAATCTGGTCGGGCAACTCTTCGGCCAGAAGCAGCGGAACGAGATCCCAGTCGGTGAAGGCGCGAAAGGCCGCGCCTGTTTCCTCCAGCGAGCGGCGGAAGGCTGGCTGTCGGCCAAACAAGTCACGCGCCATCCCCAACCATTGCGAACCCTGGCCGGGACACACAAAGACCAGCTTTTCCGGGTGGCCGGCGGCCACAGCGCCAGCTTCCAAGCGCGGGTCCGCTTCGCCCGCGAGATATTTGTCCAATAGCTCACGCGCCTCGGCGGCCGATCCGGCCACGAGCGCCAGCCGCTGTTCCAGATGCGTCCGGCGCCGCGCGGCGGTATAGCGCACCGCCTCGAAATCCAGCGCATTACCCAGCCATTCCCGCCACCGGCGGGCCGTCTGCGCCAGCGCCTCTGGCGTGCGCGCCGAAAGCAGCAGCACTTGCGGCGACTCGTCGCCCGCGCCATCCGGCTCTTGGACTGGCTCGGGCCGGCGCGACGGCGTTCGTTCAGCCAGCGCAGCGGCCATTCCCGCTGGCCGGATTTCAGCGGGGCTCACCAGCACCACATGGGCATTCGTGCCACCGAAGCCGAACGAACTCACGCCAGCCAGCGCGCGTTCGCCCGGTTGCGGCCAGGCCTCCAGCCGCGTCTGCACGCGCAGCGGCAGCTCGTCAAAAGCGATGTGCGGATTAGGCGTTTCAAAATGCAGGCTGGGAGGCAACTGGCGATTGTGGATCGCCAGCGCCACTTTGACCAAGCCGGCCACACCCGCGGCCGCCTCCAGGTGCCCGATGTTGGTTTTGACCGAACCGATCCGCAAGGGCAGCTTGCCGCCGGCGCCAAAGCGTACTGCCGCCAGGGCCTTAGCCTCGATCGAATCGCCCAGCAGCGTGCCGCTGCCATGCGCCTCCACATAGGCCAGCTCAGCCGGCGACACGCCCGCGTCACGGCAGGCGGCCAACAGGACCTCTTCCTGCGAACGTGGATTGGGCGCCATCAAGCCGTTTGTCCGGCCGTCCTGGTTAACCGCGCTGCCAAGAATGACCGCATACACCCGATCGCCATCAGCCAGCGCCTGAGACAACGGCTTGAGCACAACCACCCCAGCCCCCTCGCTGCGCACATAGCCGTCGGCGCGAGCGTCAAAAGCCTTGCACCGTCCATCGGCGGCCATGGCCCCCGCCTCGTTGAAATTGACCGTCACGGCGGGCGAGAAGATGAGGTTCACCCCGGCAACGACCGCCACCCGGGTTTCGCCGCTGCGCAGGCTGCGGCAAGCCAGATGCACCGCGACCAGCGAAGACGAGCAGGCCGTGTCGACGGCCACGCTGGGACCGCGCCAGTCGAAATAGTACGACAGTCGGTTAGCGGCAATGCTGTTGGCGCTGCCGGTGCCAAAATAGCTATTGATCTGATCTAGGCGGCCCATCTGGGCCTGGCCGTAGTCGCTGCTGGAAATGCCGACATACACGCCGACGGGCTGGCCCGCCAGGTCATTCGTCCGCAAGCCGGCATCGGCCACGGCCTCCCAGGTCAATTCCAACAGCAGCCGTTGCTGCGGGTCAATGTGAGCGGCTTCGCGTCCCGAAATGGCGAAAAACGCGGCGTCAAATTCTTCCGGGCCTTCCAGGAAGCCGCCCCAGGGCGGCAGGGGCTTTTTGCCGGCCCGGAGCCGTGCCACCTGGTCCGCATCCCAGCGCCCGGCCGGCACCGGGCCAATGCAGTCTTTCCCATCCAGCAGCGCTTGCCAGAACGCGTCAAGGTTGTCGGCGCCAGGAAAACGGCCGGCCATCCCGATTATGGCGATTGGCTCGCGCAAATCTGCCGGGCGTTGAGCGCCCGGCGTGTCTTCTGCTGAGCTAGCGAGTTGGCCGGCGAGCGCGGCAGCCAGTTCGGCGCCGCTCCCGGTCACTTGCTCACCAGCGGCTCCTTTGATCGCGGCCAGATACTCAGCCAGAGCGCGGATGGTCGGGTACTCGTAGAGCAGCACCGGCGACAGGCTGAGACCCAACCACGCCTCGAGGTCGCCCGACAGCGTCACAAGCTCACGTGAGGCCAGGCCCAGGCTCTCAAAGGGTTCGTCCGAGGCAACAGCATTTCGGTCTACGGCATATTCGTCGACCAGACGGCCAATAATCCACCCTTCAATGGTGTCAGCCGTAATCGGGGCCCTGGCTACCATTTCTTGAGAGTATCAGACAGATAAGCGCTGCGGCAGGCATGACGCTGGATCTTGCCGCTTGAAGTTTTGAAGATCGTCAGCGGCTTGATGAAGATGACCTCGTGGATGCTCAACCCGTGCTGATCGGAGACCGCCCCCCGCAGAACCCGAGCCACTTGAACCGGATCCACCGCGGCGCCTGACTGAGCATCCTTGTGCAGCTCGGCCACAACCACCAACTGTTCTTGGCCGTCTCGTTCCACGGTAAAGGCAGCCGTGCAGCCGGGCCGCATGGACGGATGCGACTCTTCAACCGTCAGCTCCACATCCTGTGGGTAATGGTTTTTGCCATCGATGATGATCACATCCTTAAGCCGGCCCGCGATATACAACTGCCCGGCATAGAAGAAACCCAGATCACCCGTCCGCAGAAATGGCCCTGCCTCGGTATCTTGGATGTGGGCCTGGAACGTCGCCGCGGTCTGCTCCGGCTGGCCCCAGTAACCGGCCGCCACGTGCGACCCGGCGATCCAAATTTCACCGACTTCGTCGCCGGCGCACTCGCGCCTCGTTTCCGGGTTGACAATGCGCACTTCCTCATCGCCCCAGCCCGCCGGACCGCAGC
>JAYTFQ010000519.1:0-3458 GCA_043734225.1 Anaerolineales bacterium
GGAGGCGCCGGCCACGGGGCTGACAGCGGGCTCAGCGCTCATAGCGAGGCTTTCCTTGATCAATGTCCCACCAGCAAGCGGCTTCGTGCTCGGGGCTGATCGGCAGCAGAGGCGGATTCTCGGCGCACTGCTCGAAGACATAGGGGCAGCGCACCGCGAACGGGCAGCCCTTGGGCGGATGGAGCATATCCGGGGGCAGGCCCTTGATATTGGTCAGGCGCGTATTGGCGTCAGCAATGTTCGGCAGTGAGCCGAGCAGCCCGCGGGTGTAGGGATGCTGCGGGTTGCGATATAGATCGTGGACGGCGGAGCGCTCGACGATGAAGCCGGCATACATCACCATCACCCGGTTGGCCAGGCCAGCCACAATGCCCAGGTCGTGGGTGATCCAGATGATGGCCATGCCCAACTCGGCCCGCAGCCGTTTGACCAGATCGACGATCTGGGCCTGGATGGTCACATCCAGGGCGGTGGTGGGCTCGTCGGCGATGAGCACCTGCGGGGTGCAGGCCAGGGCCATGGCAATCATGACGCGCTGGCGCATGCCGCCCGAGAACTGGTGCGGGTAGTCGTCCAGGCGGCCTTCGGGGCGCGGAATGCCAACCATGCGCAGCAGCTCCACGGCGCGGTTCTTGGCTTGTTCCTTGGTAACACCCAGGTGAATGAGCATCGGCTCCATCAATTGCTTGCCGATGGTGAGGACCGGGTTGAGCGAGGTCATGGCGTCTTGGAAAATCATCGCCATCTGGGCGCCGCGCACATGGCGAACTTCGTCGGCGGACATCTTGAGCAGATCGCGGCCAAGGAAGATGGCCTCGCCGCTGAGGACTTCACCTGGCGGCGTGGGGATGAGCTGCATGAGCGTGAGCATGGTCACGCTCTTGCCCGAGCCGCTCTCGCCGACGATGGCGAGCGTTTCGCCCTCATCCAGACGAAACGACACCCCGTTGACGGCATACACAATGCCCTCGGGAGTGTGAAAACGAGTCACGAGGTCCTTGACCTCTAAGACTGTTGGCATCTAGATTTGGGCTCCTCCTAGACGGAACGCGCCTGGCAGCGCGGCGGCGTAATCGTTTGTCGGTCGAACCACTCATCAAACTTTACACCATATTGAACAAAACTGACAAGGGCGCGTGGGTTATGACGACCAAATTGGGGCGTTTGGGGGTGCCGCCCCAGCGGTCAGACCTGCCAGCGCGCAATAGGGCCAGATTAATACCCACCAGCGCCCCACAAGGTTCACGGCGCGGCCAAATTCAGCGATTCAACATTCCACAGGATGGAGCCAGCGGTGGGATCGAGCTGGAGGCCCGTGACGCGCGGGCCGGCGACGGCGATCTTGGGCCGGAAGAACAGGGGCAGGGAGGGCAAATCCTGCATGAACACGACCTGGGCCGCGACCTGTCCCTGGTGGCGGGTGGCGGCATCCAGCGCGTGCCGGGCGACCTGGCAGGCAGTGTCGAACGCCTGGCTGCTGTAGCCGGTATTGTTCGCGCCGCCCGGGTTCTGGTCGCCGGGGATGGCGTCGGTGAGATACAGCTCGCAGGGCGGCTGGCTGCCGGTGCGCCACGGAAAAGCACCGAGGTCGAAGCGCCGGCCGAACAACAGGCCGTTGGGCCATTGGGCGTAGAGCTCATCGGCCGAGCGCAGGTCGGGCTTGACTTCAATGCCGCAATTTTCCTTGAGCTGGGTTTGAATGAACTGGAGCAGGGCCTGGCGGAACGGATCATCCGCCGGGGCCGAGACAAGCTGGAGCGAGAGCCGGCGTTTGCCTTGCACCCGCACGCCATCGGCGGCGGTGGCGGTCCAGCCAGCATCGGCCAGCAGGGCCTGCCCGCGGGCCGGGTCGAAATTGTAAGCGGTCAGATCGGGGCCGCCGAAGTCGGGATGGGCGGCGGGCACGTAGGAGGCCGGCACCTCGGACAGGCCGTTGACGAGCTGAGTGATGAGGGCCTGGCGATCCATACAATAGGCCACGGCCTGGCGCAGGCGCACGTCCTGAAACAGGTTGTTGCCGGCGGGCCGCTTGTAGTCGCCGGCCGGCTGGATGCCAAAATCCAGGTGCTCGAAGACGTTGTCGGCCACAAAGGAGGTAGCGAGCGCGCCGCTGTGTTTGGCCGCCAGAAGCTGGGGCACCAAGGCGGACCAATCGACGTCATCGCTGGCCAGATCGCAGCGCCCGGCCTGCATTTCGCTCAGGATGGCGGCCGGGTCGAGGCCAAAACGAAAGGTGAGCCGATCCAGGCGCGGTAGGCCCTCACCGGCGCGGAAGTAATTGGGATTGCGCACCAGCGTTAGCTGGCTGCCCTTGACCCAGCCGCCACCGGAGGCCGGGTCGCCAAACATAAACGGCCCCCAGCCCAGGGGGCGATCATTGGCGTCCGGCAGGGACAGCAATTGCGCCGGGCTGAAATTGCCGTACTGATGGCGCGGCAGCGGCGTCCAAAAGCGCAGGAAGAAATTGTTGTCAACCCAGCCGGGCAGGCCGGTCCAGCGGGTCTTGGCCGGGTCTAAGGCCAGGTAAGAGGCGGTGCGGTTGACGACATATTTGTTGCTGGCGCCCTGGGCGGTGCCGGTGATGACGGCCGAGGCCACCTGATAAGAAAAGAGGGAGTCATCGGCAGTGAGCGGGCTGCCATCCGACCAGCGCACATCCGAGCGCAGGCTGAACTCGGCCCAGACCTGGATGGTCTGCGCCAGCGCCGGGCTGCCGGTGTAGGTGATGACGGTGCCATCGGCCTGGGCCAACTGGACGCCGGGCGCCAGCGGCACGGGCAGGCCGGTGGCGGCATCCACCACTTTATCGCCGGCCCGCACATCGACCGTTTGCGCGCCAGCGCTGCCGGCCTCCACGCTGGGGAGCGCGCTGAGCAGCACTGGCTGGTAGCCGTAGGCGCTGGTGTCAACGGGGCCATCGAACAGGGCCTGCAAGATGCCGGCGCGGGCCGTGACGTCGTCGCCATACAGATACAAGGAAGACGGCTCGCCCGTCTGGCAGACGACCAGCTCGCGCGGGGCGGGCGTGGGCGCCGGCGTAGGGGCGTTTATTTGAACGCCCGCGCTGGTTGGCGTCGGCGCGGCGGTGCCGGGGCCAACCGTGGCGGTGGGCGGCAACGGCGCGGCCGGCGTGCCGCTGGCGGTGGGCGTGGGGCCGGGCTGCGGGGAGCAGGAGGAAATGAAGAGAAAAAGAGAGAGAAAGAGAGAAAGGAGGAGACGGGAGCGGTGCATACTAAATTAACCTGCCGGCCTCCATCTCCAGCACCCGGTCCGCGTATTCGCCGGCGAGTTCCGCGTCGGTGGTGGTCCACAACCAGGCGCGGCCGGCGGCGCGGCACAGGCGAGAGATGAGCGCCAGCAGGGGCCGGACCGCGGCCGGCTCCAGACGCTCGGCCAACTCATCGACGACCAGCAGCCGGGGCTGCAGCAGGCTGGAGCGCGCCAGGACCACCCGCTGG
>JAYTFQ010000520.1:0-5753 GCA_043734225.1 Anaerolineales bacterium
CATCTGACTTCCACACGCCATTTTCCAAACTTTACATCACACTCTCCTCCGCCCTGCTGCCCGAATACCGCGAATACGAGCGCACCGCCACCACGGTCATCAATGCCTACGTCACCCCGATCATGGACCGTTACCTGGCGCAGTTGGAGGCGCAGTTGGCCCCGCGCTCGCTGCGGGTGATGCAGTCCAATGGCGGCTGCCTCACCGCCGCTTCCGCCCGCCGCCAGGCCGCCCGCACCGTGCTCTCCGGCCCGGCCGGTGGCGCGGTCGGCGCGCTGGCCGTCGCCCGCGAAGCGCTGGGTGATGCCAGCCCCAACATCATCACCTTCGACATGGGCGGCACCTCCACCGATGTCTGCCTGTGCCCGGGCCAGTTGCCCTTCACCTCCGAAGGCGAGATCGCCGCCCTGGGCCTGCCGCTGCGCCTGCCCATCATCGACATTCACACAGTCGGCGCCGGCGGCGGCAGCCTGGCCCGGCTGGACCTGGGCGGCGCGCTGGCCGTCGGCCCGCAATCCGCCGGCGCCGACCCTGGCCCGGCTTGCTATGGCCGCGGCGGCCAGGCGCCCACCGTCACCGATGCCAACCTGGTCCTCAACCGCCTGCACACCCAGCATTTCCTGAGCGGCCAACTGCGCCTGGATGCCCCGGCAGCGCTGGCCGCGCTCGGGCCGTTAGCCGAGCGCCTCGGCGGCGCGCCCGCCGCAGCCTGGGGCATCGTCCAGGTGGCCAACGCCGCCATGGAGCGCGCCATCCGCAAGATTTCCGTCGAGCGCGGCTTTGACCCCGCCGGCTTCACCCTGGTGGCCTTTGGCGGCGCCGGCCCGCTGCACGCCTGCGAGTTGGCCGCCCGGCTCGCCATTCCGCGCGTGCTGGTGCCGCGCGCCCCCGGCGTGCTCTCTGCCCTGGGCATGTTGGCCGCCGACCTGCTGCGCGATTTTTCCGCCACCGCCCTGCGGCCCCTGGCCGGCCTGTCCGGTCTGTCCGGCGCCGCCGATCTGGCCGCCCTTTTCGCCCCCTGGGAGGCTCGCGCCCTGGCCGAAATCCAGGCCGAGGCCGCCGCCGCTGGCGCCGCCGCCCCCCCGCGCCTGGAGCGCTCGGCCGACCTGCGCTACGTCGGCCAATCCTTCGAGATCAATGTGCCTCTGCCGCCCGGCCCGCCGGACCCAGCCACACTGGCCGCCGATTTCCACGCCCGCCACGCCCAGCGCTATGGCCACGCCCATCCCGCCGAGCCGGTGGAATTGGTCAACCTGCGCCTGCGCGCGCTCGTCGCCGCGCCGCCGCTGGCCTTCGAGCCGCTGCCCGCCGCTGGCCCCGACCCCGCGCGGGCCCGTCTCGGCCAACAGCCGGTCTATTTTGAGATCAACGAGGAGTTGGCCGCCCTATCAGCCGACCTGTACGACCGCGAAGCCCTGCGGCCCGGACACCGCCTGGCCGGCCCCGCCATCCTGTTTCAGCTCGACGCCACCACCGTCGTTCCGCCCGGCTGGCAGGGACAGGTCGATCTCTTCGGGCATTTGCTGCTGACTCGCGCGGCCTAAGTAACGCTAGAGCTCACCTAATCTACGCAATGCGCCGCGCCCCAGCGTAGTAATAGAAGCGCCAGGCCTTGGGTGCCGGCCGGCGGCCCCGGCAGCGCGCTGGCCGTCACGGTCAACTTGCTGCCCAGAGCTTTTCCAAAGTCGCGCCGGACGATTCGCCTGCAAGGGGCGCTTCGCAGAGTCGCACCAAACGAATGCCTGACCTTACATTATGTCTGTCACTCGGCAGTTACTGCCGCTGCCTCGGGCATCCACTGCCACTGCTTTTTGCGGTTTTTGGCCGAAAAGCCACTACTGCCACTACTGCCAGACGAAAACAGATACCCCCAGCCCTTGGCGCTGACCAGCCATATTATGTCGCCCGCCACTTGATTTGCCCGTTTTTCCCGGTTTGCGCCGCTTGCGCCGCTCCCGAAGGGGACCGCTTTAAAACAGATACCCCCAGCCACACCCGGCGGCCAGCTGCATTATGTAGCCCGCCATATGAATCACCGGTTTCCGCCACTCCCGATGTGGCCACTTCCGCCGCTCTCGAAGGGGCCACTCGCGAACTGACTATTTCCCATCCGTTCTATCCGTTCTATCCGTTGACGAGAACTCCCCCGGCCCGTGCTACAATTCAGCCTCTGGCCCCGGAATTCTATCTCGGCCAGCGCCACGATGCGACGCGCGTCTAATCGCCCTCGAACCATCAGCATATTAGTACTGGCTGCCAGTCTCCTGGCGGCCTTGCCCGTGCGCGCCCAAACCACCCTGGTCACGGCCGTGGCCACGCCAATCGCCGCCCTCACCGCCATCGATGCCAGCGCCTTTCCCGCCGTGCAGGCTTTTGCCCAGGTCAGCGACGCCGCCGGCCTGCCGGTGGCCGGCCTGCCGGCCTCAGCGTTCACGCTCACCGAAAACGGCCAGCCGGCTGTTGATTTCCAGGCCAGTGAGGCCGATGTGGGCGTGCAGGTCGTTTTCGCCATCGACAGCGGCGCGGTCTTCAAAGGCCGCGACGCCAACGGCGTCACCCGCCTGGCCTACATCCAGCAGGCCCTGGCCGATTTCGCCATCAACAAGCCTTGGATGCAAACCGGCATCGACGATGTCACCGTCACCGCCTCCGAGAGCCCGGTGGTCGAGCACAGCAACGATGGCCGCGCCGTGGCCAGCGCCGTGGCCGGCTATCAGAGCACCTTCACCGGCGTCGCCGATCCGTTCACCCTGGTCAACAGCGCGCTCGATTTCGCCTCGGATGCCACCCGCCGCCCGGGCATGCGCCGCTTTGTGGTCTTCATTTCCGGCGGCCTGCAGAACCCCAACGTGCAGGGCCCGGTCGCCGATGTTGCCTCGCGCGCCAAAAGCGTGGGCGTGCCCATCTATACCGTCTACGTCGGCCCCGTGGGCGCCGGCAACACCCTGCCCGCCCAGAATCTCAAGAAGCTGGCCGATGCCACTGGCGGCCAGGCGCTCATCCTGGAAACGCCCCAGTCGCTGACGCCCCTCTTTCAAGCCATCGCCGCTCAGGGCCGCCAATATCAGCTCAGCTATCGCTCCGCCCTGGCCGTCACCGGCCAGAACAAGCTGGTGCTCGTCGTCAAGCTGCCCAACGGCGCCTCGGTCACCTCCAATGAAGCCGCTTTCCCGCTGCGCGTGGAAGCGCCGCATGTGACGTTGGGCAGCTTGCCGCCCAGCCTGGTGCGCGTGGCGCCTTCGGCCGGCGCCGCGCCCGCCGCCGCCTCGCCGGCCGAATACGACGTGCCGCTCACGATCGATTTTCCCGATGGCCACGCGCGCGTGCTCAAGCTGGTGCAGTTGCTGGTGGATGGGCAGGTGGTCGCCACCCAGTCCAACACCAGCACGGTCACCAGCCTGGTCTGGCCGCTCACCAGCTATGCCGCCGACGCCCCGCACCACTTGCAGGCGCGCGTCATCGACGAGCTGGGCCTGGCGGCGGAAAGCGCCCTGG
The DNA here is from genome assembly GCA_043734225.1 of Anaerolineales bacterium. Taxonomy (GTDB): domain Bacteria; phylum Chloroflexota; class Anaerolineae; order Anaerolineales; family UBA6663; genus JAYTFQ01. The sequence continues at coordinate 3,496 of JAYTFQ010000520.1, forward strand.
TGGATGTCAGCGTCAGCTTGCAGGTGCCGGCCGGTCTGGCGCCGCTGGCAGTGCCGCCGGCCGCCGCGGCCGTGGCGAATGCCAATTGGCCGCTGCTGGCCCTGGCCGGCGGCGGTGTGCTGCTGGTGGTGGGCGCGGTGGTGGGCGGTGGCGCCTGGCTTGTGCGCTCGCGCCGCCCGCCCGAGCCCGCGCCGGTGCCCACCCGCCCGCAGGCCCGCGTGGCCCGCCGGGCGCCCGCGCCCGTGCCGCCCGCCGCCATGACCGAAGACATCACCATCCCGGTGATCCCCGCCAGCCGCAGCCTGGCCGAAGGCGGCGCGCCGGCCGGCACGCTGGCTAACGCCGGCGACGCCGCGCGGCGCCTGGGCCGCCGCGGGCTGCCACACGTCGCCCTCTCCGGCTGGCACTGGCCCGGCCGCCATTCGCCGGCCGGCCCGCGCGGCGCGGCCTTTTTGCAGGTGGTGGAGCCGGGCGGCGGCGCCCCGGCGCCCAACATCGAATTGCTGTCGGCCACCCTCAACCTGGGGCGCGACGGCGCCGTGGCCGAGACCGTCTTTTACGACCGCTCGGTCTCGCGCCTGCATGCCCGCATCGTCGCCGAAGACAGCAGCACGTTTCGCATTTTCGACTCCGGCTCCACCTCCGGCACCTGGGTCAACTACACGCCCGTCCCCGCCACCGAGGGTCATCTGCTGCAGGACGGCGATCTCATCAACCTGGGCCGGGTGCAGTTGCGCTTCAAATGCCGCGACCAGGCGCCCGCTGCCGGCAACGGCCCGCGCGTGGCGCTGGTGGCCGCGGTCGCCGCGCCCGCGACACCCGCGGCCGCCGCCTTGCCGGCGGCGCGCGTTGAAACCCTGGCCCTCGAACAGTTGCATAAGGACGGCGCATGATCCCCACCCCGCACTCCGATCTCACCGTGGGCCAGGGCACGCACCCCGGCGAAACGGGCAAGAATAATGAAGATCGCTTTGCGGTCAGCGCTTACTATGGCGAGGGCGGCGCGCAGGTGACCCTGGCGGTGATTGCCGACGGCATCGGCGGCAACCAGGCCGGGGAGGTGGCCTCCGATCTGGCCGTGAAGACCATTGCCCGCTCGGTGGGCAAAAGCGCCGGCATGGATTACGCCGCCATTCTCGATCAGGCCTTGCAGCAAACAGCCAGCGCCGTGGTGGAGGCCTCCAAGGCGCGCCCCGACCTGCGCGGCATGGGCACCACCTGCATCGCCGTGCTCATCGCCGGGCGCCGGCTGTACACCGCCTATATCGGCGACAGCCGCGCCTACCTGGCCCGGCGCGGCGGCATCCTGCAAACCACCGTCGACCACACCTTTGTGCAGGAGGCCATTGAGCATGGCCTGCTCACCCCAGAAGAAGCCAAGAGCCACCCGCATCGGCATGTAGTCCGCCGCCACCTGGGCGCCGACCCCAGCGTGCGCGCCGACTTCCGCCTGCGGCTGAGCGAGATCGAGCCGCCCGAGACCTCCATGCGCAACCAGGGCGTGCTGCTCGATCCCGGCAGCCGAGTGGTGCTGTGCTCGGATGGACTCAGCGACCTGGTGGAGCCCAACGAGATTTTGAGCATCCTCGACCGCAACGCCCCCCAGGGCGCGGTGGACGAGTTGATCCTGCTGGCGCGCAAGCGCGGCGGGCACGACAACATCACCGTAATCGTTTTGCAGGTCTAAACGCTTTCCGGCTGGACTTGCGCAAAGGCCGCCAGTGTAGCGACGCGAGAGAGCATTTTTGTTTAGCGCGCAGCCGGGCCCGTCTCCGGCCGCCCCAAGGAACCCACCTTGTCCAATCAATTGTTCGGCACCCAGCACGAAGTCAGCGAATGGAGCTATCGCTCCGCTCAGACCTACAAGGATCCGTTTAATGAAGTCGAGCTGGACGGCCTGATCGAGGGCCCCGGCGGGCAAACCTGGCGCATGCCGGCTTATTGGGCCGGCGGCCAGGAGTGGCGCCTGCGCTTTGCGCCACCCGTGCCCGGCCAGTACACCATCACCACCGCCTGCACCGATACCGCCAATCATGACCTGCACGCGCAGGTCAGCCGCTTGCTGGCCGTGCCCTACACCGGCCGCAACGCCTTGCTGGCGCATGGCCCGCTGCGCGTGGCCGCCAACCGGCGCACGCTGGAGCATGCCGATGGCACGCCCTTCTTCTGGATGGGCGACACCTGGTGGATGGGTTTCACCAAGCGCCTGAAGTGGCCGGAAGACTTCCAGCAGCTCACCGCCGACCGGGTCGCCAAGG
>JAYTFQ010000521.1:0-1849 GCA_043734225.1 Anaerolineales bacterium
CGGTTGTTGCGCGGGTTGTGCTCCAGCTCGGCCAGGTCCAGCGCTTCCAGCACCGGCGTCACATAGTTGCCCACCCGGCCGCGCAGGCCTTTCTTCATGCCATACCAGCCGCCCACCGGATTTTTGGGCGAGCGCGCCCAGGCCTCCACCGAGCCCTCGGCGGCGTCCTTCTGCTCGTCGGCGGTGCCCAGCGGCATCCAGTCGCCGTGCGCCTTCAGCATGGCGGCCAGGTCGTCAAGCACGCGCAGTTGGTAGCGCACCTCGGTGCTGCTGGCAAAGATCACCAGCGTGGGCGGGTCCGAGGTCTCATCCCGCCAGGCCTGGATCTCCGATTGGCCGCTGGGGGTCTTCAGCAGCCAGGGCTTCTCTTTTGTGCCGTTGCCTTTAACGCTTGCTTTCGCCATGCCAGTCTCCTGTCCTAATAGGTGATCATGTCATCCGGCAGATGCTCACAGCGGTTTTGATACACCAGGTAGTTGCCCTGGGCGGTCAGCGCCACGCGGCTGATGCTGGTGTTGTTCAACAGATGGTTCAGGCGGTAGGGCAGCGGCTGCTCGGTGAGCGCGCCGATGATGTGGTTGTAGAAGCCGCCGTGGCTGATGACGGCCACGCGGTCATCCGGGTTGGTGTGGCGGGCCAGCAGCTCGGCCAGCACCCGCTGGGCGCGCAGCGGGCGCTGGGGCTGCTCTTCAAAAGGACGCTCGGCGAGCCGCTCGGCCGGGTCGTTTGCCGGCTGCTCGGCCAGATCGGTTGCCGGGCGCTCGGCCGGATTGTTTGCCAGCCGCTCGGCCGGGCTCGTTACCGGCCGCAGCCACCAGCCAGCATCCGTCAGGTCGTCCGGCAGCACCAGGCGTGGGTAGTCGCGAGCAAAGTCGGCCCGGCCGGGGCCGGCAACGGGCAGGCGCTCGCCGTTGGGGCCGTCCAGGTACAGGCCGCCTTCCTCGTGCCAATCCAGCCAGGCGTGCAGCGGCAGCCCCAGCCGGTCGGCCACGGCCGTGCCGGTGGCCACGGCGCGCAGCATCAGGCTGCAATAGATGTGGGTCAGGCCAAAGCCGGCCCGGTTCTGCGAGTCGGCCTGGTCGGTGGCCAGGCCGGGGTTGGCGCGGGCCAGCCCTTCGGCCAGGCAGGCGGCCTGGCGCCGGCCCAGCTCGGTGAGGGCCGGGTCGTGGCTGCGTATCTCGCCGCCGCGGCCGCTGGAATAAAGGGCGTTGTTCTTGGATTGGGCGTGTCGAATAAAGAAGAGTTGCACCAGCAAATTTTAGCAGGTTTGATTCGAATCCGGAGGCGGTTATAATCGCCTCATATTCACCATTCAGGAGAGACGACCATGAGCGAAACACCCCCACCGACTGAACGCCCGGCCACCACACTCCCGGCGGCTGCCGGCGGCGAGCCCGCCGCGACCCAGTCAGCGACTGAGCCTGCTGCTGCCGTGCCGGCTGCGCCTGCCGCGACCCAGTCGGCGACTGAGCCTGCTGCTGCCGTGCCGGCTGCGCCCGCCGCGACCCAGTCGGCGACTGAGCCTGCTGCTGTCGTGCCGGCTGCGCCCGCCGCGATCCAGTCAGCGACTGAGCCTGCTGCTGCCGTGCCAGCTGCGCCTGCCGCCACGAAACCAGTTGTTGAGCCCGCTGCCGCCGCGCCAGCGGAGCCAGTTTCAGAGACGGCGGCCGTTAAACCGGCTGCTGCTGCGCCCGCCGCTGAGCCGGTAGCACGTGCGGCGCGTGCCACACCAGCCGCGGCACGCGCCGCAAACTCGGCACCCGCGGCGGCCGCGTCCGCCGAGCCCGCTGCCGCGCCCGCGCCGGTCCAGCCGGCTGTCACGGCGGCTGGCAAACAGGCCATCCTGCGC
>JAYTFQ010000522.1:0-5932 GCA_043734225.1 Anaerolineales bacterium
GCCGACGCGGTGCAGGCTGCGCGCGGCAGCGCGCTGTGGCGCAGCCCAGCGGCGCCAGCCGTCAGCGAGGACGATCTGTATAGCGCCGCGCGCGGCCAATCGACCCCCATTCTCAGCAGCCTGGCGCGCAAGATCACGCCGCGCTTCGGCTGGGACGACATCGTCCTGCCCGCCGACCAGATCCAACAACTGCGCGAGATGGGCAACCACGTCGAGCATCATCACACCGTCTACGCCCGCTGGGGGCTGGAGCGCCGGCTGGGCCTTAGCCAGGGTCTGATGGCGCTGTATGCCGGGCCCTCCGGCACCGGCAAGACCATGGCAGCCGACATCCTGGCCCGCGCGCTGGGGCTTGATCTGTATCGAATCGACCTGTCAGGCGTGGTCAGCAAATACATCGGCGAGACCGAGAAGAACCTGCAGCACATCTTCAATGAGGCCGAATCGTCCAACGCCATCCTGTTCTTTGACGAGGCCGACGCGCTGTTCGGCAAGCGCTCGGAGGTCAAGGACGCGCATGACCGCTATGCCAACATTGAAACGGCTTACCTGCTTCAGAAAATGGAGGAGTATGCCGGCGTGGTGATCCTGGCCACGAACTTAAAAATGAACCTGGACGAAGCCTTCATGCGCCGGATGCACTTTGTGGTGGACTTCCCCATGCCCGAGGAAGCCGACCGCCGCCGCATCTGGGCCTCGGCCCTGCCGGCCGAGCTGCCCTTGGGCAGCGATGTGGACCTGGATTTTTTGGCGCGCAAATTCCGGCTGGCGGGCGGCCACATCCGGAATATCGTGGTGGCCGCCGCATTCCTGGCCGCCGCCGATGGGCGTGTGGTGCGCATGCCGCACCTGATCGCCGCCACGCGCCGCGAATTCCAGAAGATTGGGCGCATGGTCACGCCGTCCGATTTTGAACATTACTACGAGGCCACCCAGCCATGAGCCAGCCAGCCGAGGCGACCGATGCCTGAGGCCCACGGGCCGGTCGAAGCTGGGCCCGAATCCGAAAGCGCGGTCGAGCCGCAGGTGCTGCCGTTCGAGCTGGCCACCGAGGAAACCAGCGCCGACCTCGACCTGGGGCTGGAACTGGGCCTAGCCCGCGGGGGATACCCGGCTGCCACCCGCGCCGGCCAGGGGCAGCCGCTACCAGCGGGGCTGCGGGCGCGTGCCATCGGCCGTGTCCAGCGCCAGCAGGGCAACTTTGCCGTGCAGCGCATGCTCCAGCGTACGGCCGTGCAGCGCGCGCTCCCTGGGCCAGGCTCTAAAGGCAATGTCGATCATAACGGCGTCACCCCGCCCGAGATCGCCGCGCTGAAAAACGAAGAGTCGGTCTGGGCTAAATTCAAGGAGCTGTACATCCAGCATGGCAAGGCCGGCATCAGCATGTTCATTCACAACACGAACATCGATCTGGCCACCTGCGCGCCGGAGGACGTTGCGCCGATCAAGGCCAATATGACCGGCCAGCAAGATAAGATGGACCTGTACGGCGAGCGCACCATCGCGACGTTCGAGAATGGCGGCCGCTCCGCGATCGCGGAGATGCTGGGCGCCAGTGATGCCGCCATCCTGCAGCAGATGAAGCAGTACGGCATCAACGAGAATTTCGAGGACAACCCAGCCTTGCAGGCCGAGGTGGGCACCGGCGAGTACACGATGAACACAGATGGCAAGGCCGCCGAAATGGCCGCCGCCGCCAAGTTGTTGGCCGCCGAACTCAAGAAGCTGGCCGAAATGGAATCCAAGGCCCAGCAGCCCAAGGGCGACCCCAACGACTCGAACGCCTCAGTGCCTTACTACCAGGTTATGGAAAAACTGCGCGATCCGGAATATTTGGCGGCGGTGCAAAAGTACCAGCAGCTTTTCGCCAGCACGGCCGCTAAGTTTCCGGTGTTGGCCGCTTTCAAAGACGACCCAGACCAGTTGGCCAGTATCGGCGAAAAGGGCGCCTCGCCCGACACGGCCACTTTGATTGGCAAGAACCTGGCCGAAAAGCGCAAAAACATCAAAGAAACCCAGGACAACCTGGAAGGCGGCAAGCTCAGCGTCTGGTCGCTGCCGAACGTCATTTCCGGCACCAAGACCAGGATGAACATCGCCGGCGGCTCGCTAGAGGCCAAGATTGTCGACGAATACAAGAGCGACAAAGACACCAGCGACATAGTTAAGAAAATCGCGCTGGGCGCGCTGGGCGCGGCGCTGGGCATTATCTCCGCGGTCGCCACCGGCGGCGGCAGCCTGGTCATCGCCGCCACCGCCGCCACTGCCGGCGGGGTGATCAGCACGGAGCAGTTGTTGGAAAGCGTGCAGGATTACCAGGTAACCACAGCCGCCAACAATACCGATATGGACAAGGCCAAATCGGTGTCGCAAAGCGATGCCTCCTTGTTTTGGGTGGCGCTGGACCTGGTGGCCGCCGGCATGGACCTGGCCGCCGCCGGCGCGGCCTTCAAGGCACTGGCCGGCCCCATTCATGCCGCGATTGAGGCCAAGATCGCGGCCAAAGCGGCCATGACGGCTGAAAAAGCCGGCCAGGAGACCACCGAAGCCGCCAAGCTGGCCAGCGCGGTGGAGGAAGTGGATAAGGCCGCCAAGGGCGCCGCTGTGCCCGAGAAGGCCAGCGCGCAGATCAAGGCCGAGGTGCAGGGCGAGCTCAAAGCCCAGATCGTCGATCCCGATAACCCGCTGGCCAGCGCCGGTTTCAAAGGCAGCCTGGCCGAGAAGGGCAAAGGCTTTGGGGTCTACGAAGCCTATATCCCCGGCGTCAAAGAAAAAGTGGTGGTCAAGGTCTATCCATCCGATGATCCCAAGCTGGTGGAGGTGTTCGAGCGCGAGTTGAAGGGCGCGGAGGCCTCCGGCAAGACCGGCATTGGCCCCAAATGCTATGGCGAGGTGAGTGTGGGCGAGGGCAAAAAGGCCTTTGCCATGGAAAAGGTCGAAGGCAGCATGGCCGAGGTAACCGACAAGGAAATCCTGGAAGACGCCATCGCCCAGGCCGAGAAAAATGGCGAGATGGAAAAGGCCGCCGAGCTGCGCGGTAAGCTGGCCAAGGCCTCGGCCGAGGCGGTGGACACGGCCTCCAAGATCAACCAGGTGACCCTGCAAGACGTGCGCGCCTATGGCAACCGGCTGAAGGACCAGGGCTTCTATGTGAAGGGCGACCTGCAGGGCCTGGTGGACGGCGGCGGGCGCTGGCGGCCCATCGACTTCCAGGGGCACCTGCCCTTGCCGGACAAGATCGCCGACCCGGCCGGCTACGCGGAAGCCATGCGCATGCACGACTTTCAAATTGAGGGCCAGATCAACCATCTGATGGCCGAAGGGCCGAAGCCGCTGCCACCGGCGCCGATGGGCACGCTGCCGCCGTATAATTTACCGCCCAAGCCCGTGCAGCCGTTGCGGCGCGGCCCCGGCGCGGTTCAGCGCGCCTCAGACGATGACGATTGGCTGGCCGAGCGCATCGAAAACGCCAGCGGGAGCGGCCAGACCCTGGAGCCGCAGGCCCGCACGCGTCTGGCTGCCGGTCTGGGTGACAATCTGGACGGCGTGCGTGTGCACACGGATGGCGAGGCCGCGCAGTTGGCCGAGGCCGTCGACGCACTGGCCTTCACCTCGGGCCAGGACATTTTCTTCGGCGCCGGCACTTATCAGCCTGGCACCAGCCAAGGGATGGAGCTGCTGGCACACGAAGCCGCCCACACCGTGCAGCAGGCGTCCGGCCCGGTGGCCGGAACACCGGCCGCCGGGGGGATCCTGGTGAGCGACCCGGCCGATCCGTTTGAGAAAGCCGCCGAGCGTACGGCCCAAGAGGTGATGCAAACCGCACCCACCGGCGCCGGCCCGGTACGGAACGAGGACATGGTCAATTGGGGCGGCCAAGCGGTGCAGCGCGCCGAGCGGCCGAAGGACGACGAAGACGAGCTGAAAAAGCCCGCGTCGGAACCGGTTGTGCCGGACCTGGCCAACCCCAAGAAGCCTGAGGAGATGGTGTAAGGGAGCGTGAGCCATGCCTGAAACCACCAGCGACCCGGAACAACTCAAGAAAACGCAGGCGGCCAGTGAGGCGGCCCGGCCCCAGCCCGGCCTTGAAGCGCAGCCCGAGCTGGACACGCCCTCCCAGACACTCAGCCTGGGGCCAGGCCTGGGCAGCCCAGACGGCTTTGAGGCGCGCGCCAGCGATGGCCGCCAGCGGCGCAGCGCCAACCGACTGCAGCGGGCGCAGACGATGACCGCCATGCAGCGCCAATTGGGCAATCAGCAGGTGCAGCGATTCATGGTCCAGCGCCGGCTGGTCGACGGCGGCGCCAGCGTGCAGCGCGAGGACAAAAAAGAAGAGAAAGCAGATGCCGGCACGATCAAGGTTGACGAGGTCGGCGTGACCACGGCCCATTACAATAAGGCCGCTGTCCAGACGAAAGACGAAGTGATCACGCCCAACCCGCCGCCCAAGGACATCAAGCCCGAAGATGACTTTATCGACGTCAGCGCCACCGCTGTGTGCACCTACACCGCCACGGTGACGATCAACCTGCCCAGCGTGCCCGGCGGGCTCACGGCCTGCCAGGCCAAACGCGTGAAAGACGCCATCGACAATAAGCTCTCGCCACACGAGAAGCAGCACGAGGCGGCTATGAAGACCTATGATGGCACCTATGAAGAAGCGTTCAAGCTGACGCACATCCTGCGCCCTACGGTCAATGCGGCCTTGACGGCCAAGGCCAAGGCCATCGGAGACGCCCAGCAGGCCATCCGCGAGGCAGCGGCCAAAAAGCTGAGCGACGCGCTCGACTCGCCGCCGTTCATGGTCGACGTGGACTTGAATTGCGAGGATGACAAGCCCAAGGGCAAGAAACAGGATACGCTGGATGAGCCGGGCGCCCAACCAGACATGGCTGACGGCGCAGGCGGCGACCAGCCGGCCGCCGAAAGCAACGCATGATTGCCAACTATTTGCGTTACACTGGATTCCCTGTATGGTATCCACAACCAGCGCTGGTGGCAGGTTTGCGGTCTCCAGCCGCCCAGCCGGCCGGCACGTTCTTCTTGGACAAGGATAACTAAGTGCCCGCATCTCGACCCAACCGCGCGTCGCGCCAGAATGAGCCCGAGGAGGCTTTGAAGCGCCCCGCGCCCAGGAGCGATCTATCACCCGATGGAGAGGTCGAAGCCGGCGAACAGCCTGGCCTGCCCGATCTAAGCGGCAAGCCGGTGGCGCCGGAGACCTGGCTGTCGCTGCAGCAATCCATCGGCAACAGCGCCGTCGGCAGCCTGGTCGAACGGCGGCGGGCCGGCCAGTCCCTGCCATCTGCTGTTCGGCACGACATGGAAGCATCGTTTGGCCGCAACTTCGGCGATGTGCAGGTCCATTCTGGGCCGCAGGTGGACCAGGCGGCCCAGTCGCTGGACGCCGCGGCCTTCACCGTCAGCGACGACATCTATCTGTCATCGGGGGTGCCCGGCCCCAACCAGGCGCTCGGGCGGGAAGTGTTGGGTGAAGAGCTAGCCCACGTCGCCCAGGGCGTTGGCCGAGAGGGTGTTGACCGGCTTACGGCGCCCGACGAGACCGCGGAGCGCCGCGCGCAAACCGCCGGCCGGGCTGCTGCCGCCGGTGAGCCGGCCGCTGTGAACAACGCTCCAGAAGCCAGCACCGCCCTGGCTCGTGTCAGCCTGCTGGAAGTGGCCGGCGTAGGCGCGCGAACGATTGGCTCGGGATTGCACCACCTGTATGAGTCCGCCTTTGGCAGCGCCCCGGCGGCGCAGGTGCAAGAAAAGATAGGCCTGAGCGACGTGGAGAAAGATCGCCTGCAAGCAGGCGGACTGGCGCCGCTCAAACGCTTGCTGGACATGCTCCAGACCAATATCGCCGCCAAACAGACCAAGCCCAAGGATTTGCAGCCCATCTTCGATGAGTCCCGCACGCTGCCGTCGTTTA
>JAYTFQ010000523.1:0-3244 GCA_043734225.1 Anaerolineales bacterium
TTCAACTGAACGCCCCTGCGCGACCCGTTTGCGCAGCCGCAACGCCGAATGGAATGCGCTGGCTAGAGCGCCGGGCGGCCTAGGTGCCTGCCACCACCACGCGATCACGCCCCGCGTTTTTGGCCGCGTACAGCGCGCTATCCGCGGCGCGGACCACGCTTTCCAAATCCTCACCATGCCGTGGATAAGCCGCCACGCCAAACGACAGGCTGATCGGACCGAGGTGCTGGCCGTCGACGCCAAAGTCCATGTGTTGGACGGCGGCGCGCAGTTGCTCGGCCCGCCGGCTGGTAATATCCAGGCTGGCCTCCGGCAAGATCAGCAAGAACTCTTCGCCGCCAAAGCGGCAGGCGATGTCGCTCGGCCGGCAGTAACTTTGCAATAGGCGGCCAACCGCGCGCAGCACCACGTCGCCGCCATCGTGGCCCAGGCGATCGTTGATTTGTTTGAAGCGATCGACGTCCATCATGATCATGCCGACGCTTTGGCCGCCGCGCAGCGCCCGGTTCAGCTCGCGCGCCAGTGATTCTTCCATGAAACGCCGGTTGAACAGGCCGGTCAGCGGGTCGCGGATGGCTTGCTGGCGCAGGCTCTCGCGCAGCGCCAGGTTGGCCCAGGTCAGGGCCACGTTATCGGCGACCACGCGCGCCAAGTGCTGGGTTGAAAGGTCAAAGCCCTGGGCGCCGTGGGCATCGGGCGCGCGCACATGCAGCACACCCAGCGGCTGGTCCAGGTTCATCAGCGGGATGCACATCCAGGCGGCCGTCGCCGGCTCGCCCACGTGCCGGCAGGGCTCGCCGGCATGCATGGCGTCCGCCAGGTGCAATTGGCCGCGCCGCAGCGCCCAACAGTCATCCAGGGCAAACACCTGCGCCGCCGGCGCCGGCGCGCCCCAACTGGCGCCCGTGGTCACCTGGGCGCGGGCGGCGTCGATGACATACAGCCCGCCGAGCTGCTCTGGGAAAAGCTGGCTCATCAGCAGCGCGGTCAGCGGATACGTTTCTTCAAAGGTCAGGCAGGCTTGCAGTTGGTCCGACAGATTATTAAGCAGCGACAGCTCGCGCACGCGGTCGCCCAGTTGCCGGTTCAGGCGCTGCAGGCCATGTTCGGACTGGATACGCCCGGTGATGTCCCGCGAGATGCCCACCAGCCCCACCACCTGGCCGGTCGTATCTTTCAAAGCCACCTTGGTGGATGACAGCCAGCGCGGCGCCCCGCCCGGGGCGGGATTGAATTCCACCCGGTCGATCACCGGCTGGCCCGAAGCAAGCAACTGCTGTTCTTCGGCGTAAGACTGTGACGCCAGGTCCGGCGCTTGAAAATCGGCGTCGGTTTTCCCGATGGCCAGCTCTGGCGTGGCGATCCCCAGCAAACGCGCCTGGGCCTGGTTGATGCGCGTGAAGCGCGAGGCGCGGTCTTTGTAGTAAATCGTGTCGGGGATATTGTCCAGCAGGGCCTGCAATTGGTCCCGCTCGCTGGCCAGGGCTTGTTCGATTTGCTTGCGCTCGGTGATGTCATGCAGGATGCTCAGCATGCATTTCTCACCGCCGACCGTGATGGCTTCCGTGGTGGTCAAGACCGTCCGCATAGCGCCGGAGCTGTGCCGCATGCTGATTTCCATTTCGCGCACGTGCCCCACCTCCCGCACCCGGCTGATGAGCCGTTCACGTTCGGCCGGGGTCACCGCGCCTAGCTCCAGCGTCTTCCGGCCAATCAGTTCGGCGCGCGGGTAGCCAATCAACTGCGCATAACTGTCGTTCACCTGCAGAATCAGCCCATCGGCCAGGCGCGTAATGGCAATCCCGGCGGCGCTGGCGGAAAAAGTCTTGGAAAATTCGTCTTGCGCCTCCTGCAGCGCGGCCTGGATGCGCCTGCGCTCGGTCAGGTCCACGCTGACCACGACCGCGCTCAGGCCGGGCACGGGCAGCGACGCCGCGCTGACCTCCACCCACACCGTCTCGCCGGCCGGGTTGACGATCCCCATCTCCACCTGGCTCACCGGCTGGCCCGCCAGGCGCATACGCGCGGTTGGGAACTCCTCCGGCCGCAAGGGCGTGCCATTCGGGTGAATAAACGACCGATTGGCATACGGGTTGGAGGCCCGCTTTTCCAGCGGCACCTTCAAGATGCGCGCCAGCGCCGGGTTGGACTCCACCACCAACTGGGCGTCGTCCAGGATCAGCACACCCACCGGCAGCGCGTTGAACAAGGTGCGGAACAGGACTGCGCTGCTGGTCAGGTCAGCTGTGCGCTGCTCCAGCTCCGCCAGGTTGTGCGCCAGCCCGGCGTTGGCGGTCCGCAGCGCTTCCTCCATCTGCTTGCGCGCGCTGATGTCTTGCGTGACGCTCAGCGAGCACGGCTGCCCGCCGATGGTGATAGGTTCGATGGACGACAGCACCGTGCGCACCTGGCCCGACTTGGTCACCAGGCTCATTTCAATGCAGGGCACGTGGCCGGTCGCGTCCATGGCTGCCAGCGCCCGGTCGTGATCGCCGGCCGACATGACGCCGATTTCCGGCGCCGTGCGGCCCAACACCTCCTCGCGCGCGTAGCCGCTCAGGCGCAGGAAGCTGTCGTTCACGTCGATGACCTGCCCGTCGCGGCTGCGCGCAATCAGGATGCCGTCGGCGCTGGCGTGAAAGGCCTTGGAAAATTTCTCCTCGGATTCGCGCAGCGCCGTTTCGGTCTGCTGCCGCCGCAGGGCCCGCTCGATGGCCGGCGGCAACAGCCGCAGATAGCGCTGGTCGGCGTCCTTGACCAGATAGTCGCTGGCGCCGGCTTGCATGGCCCGCACCGCCGTGGCGGCGTCGCCCTGGCCAGCGGTCATGATCAGCGCCGCGCCGCTGGCCAGCGCCGCCGCCAGCGCCTCCAAGCCGGTGCCGTCGCCCAAGAGTTCGGCCGTCACAACCAGGTCGAACCGCTCGGCGGCCAGCCGCTGCCGCGCCTCGGCCAGCGAGCCGGCCAGGCGGCAGTTGTATGGCAGGCCCTCGGCCAGGCGCGTGAAGGCCAATTGAGCCAGCGGGTCGTCTTCAATGAGCAGAATGCGGTGCGGTCGCGGTTCCATGCGGACCTCAAATGGTAGGGCAGGCGGCGCTAAAATGCGCCAAAACCAGCGCGCCGGCGCCCATCGCCCTCCAATAATCAATATATTTGCTGGGCGTCTCAAGGGCGTCACATGTCCTGGCCCGACTCGTGCAACTGGATTTAGGATAGAATGAAAATCCGGCGCGCCACCACTTGGAGG
>JAYTFQ010000524.1:0-7117 GCA_043734225.1 Anaerolineales bacterium
TGATTCTGGGCCAGGAGCGCCGCTTCGATGGCAATGGTGCCCGCGCCGCAAAATGGATCGACCAAAGGCGCGGCACGCTCCCAGTTGGCGGCCAGCAGCATGGCCGCCGCCAGGGTCTCGCGCAGGGGGGCCCTGCCGGTGGCCAGGCGATAGCCGCGCTGATGCAGCAGGGCGCCTGAACTGTCCACGCTGATCAGGCATTGATCGCGCACCAGGCGCACGATGACAAGCTGCGGACCCGGCATTTCCGGCTCGTCGCTGCCCTTGACCACGACGGGCGCCTTTCCTAAACGATCAGCAATCGCGCCGGCAATGCGTTCGGCCACCGCGTCCGAGTGGTAGAGCTTGGATTTATGGCTGGTGGCATGCATGGCCACGGACTGGCCGGGGCGCAGGTAGGCTTCCCACGGCAGGCGGCTGGCTTTCTTGCGCAGCTCGGAGAAGGCGGAGGCATAGAACCCACCCAGGCGCACCAGCACTCGGCTGGCGGTCCGCAGGCGCAGGTTGGCACGGTACAGGTCCGCCTGGCTGCCGCTGAAGCTGGCGCCTCCGGTCGAGGCCTCGGCGGCGATGCCCAACGCCTGGAGCTCGCGTTCGACCAGGCGTTCCAGGCCGGGAGCGGCCACCGCGAAGCAGCTGCGGTTATCGTTGGCGGCGGGGCGGTCAGCCTGAGGCATGGCTAGGCGGCGCCCCATTCAGCGGCTGCCTTTAGTGTCGGATGGCTGTCCAACACCTGGTCGACACCGCGCAGCCGCGTGGCCAGTAATTGCTCGGCGCGGCGGCCTGCGAGTTCCAGTTTACGCGCGCGCACCAGACCGGAGGCGGCCACCGTGCCTGAGCGAACATTGGTCCCTATCTCCAGCCCAATCGCCTGCAGTAGGCGCAGGCCAAAATCCCAGCGGCTCAGCGCCTGGCGGCCGGCCAGGTTTAGCGGGCCGCCCACCTCAGGCCGGGCGGCGAGCTCCAGCAACGCCGCCGCTAGGTCCGGCAGGTAAACCGGGCAGCGAATTTCATCCGTGAACAGGGTGACGGGTGTGCCGCGGCGCACGCCCTCAACCAGCCAGGCGGTCTGGCGGTCGAGCGGATCCAGTGACCAGATCAACGATGGCCGCCCGATGGCGGCGGAGGCGCATTGGCGCTTGATGGCGGCCTCGGCCTCGGCTTTCGCGGCGCCGTAGGGCGTGATCGGACTGGGCGCTTTGTCGTCGGAGTAGGGGGATTGCTCTCCGTCGAAGACCAGGTCGGTGGAAACGTGCACCAGGCGCGCGCCGTAGGCCCGGCAGGCGGAAGCCAGGTTTTCGGCGGCCGGCAGGATAGCGCTCACATTCTCGTCGTCGTGATTGGAACAGGCAGTATGAATGACGCTGTCGGGCCGGATGGCAGCAAAGGCCGCCTCGACCGCAGCCGCGTCGCGCAAGTCAAGCTGGCGCAGCGCGCAGGTTGAGTTCGGGGGAACGTGGGAGAAATAAGCGCCGGTGGTTTCCCAGCCGCCATCGGCTTGGGCTGCCGCTGCGAGGGCGGCGCCCAGGTAACCGGACACGCCTGTGATCAGCAGACGCATCAGGGCCGGTCCACTTTTTCAAGCGCGGCGCGCGCCGCGGCCTGGGTGGCGATCTGTTTGCTGGAGCCGGTGCCGATGCCGAAGCTCTCGTCACCCACCAACACTTCGACAGTGTAGACGCGGCTGTGGTCGGGCCCGCTCAGGCCGATTGGCACGTAGGTTGGCGTGTGCCCGCGTACGGCCTGGGCCCACTCCTGAAAATGGCTCTTGGGGTCCACATCCATTTCATTGGCCAGGATCTGGCCGGCAGCCAGGTCGAAGAGCGGTTCGACAAACGCGCGCACGGCGTCCAGGCCGGAGTCGAGATAATATGCGCCCACGGTGGCCTCGAAACCAGCGCATAGCAGCGTGGCGCGCTGCCGGCCGCCTGACTCGTTTTCGCCCTTGCCCAGCCGCAGCCGCTCGCCCAGTCCCATGGCGCCGGCGAAGACGGCCAGTTGTTCGGTGTTGACCAGGGCGGCCCGCAGTCGCGTCAAGCCGCCCTCATCCATTTCTGGGTATTTGTTATACAGCACCGCCCCGGCCACAAAATCGAGCACGGCATCCCCCAGGAACTCCAGGCGTTCGTTGTCGTCGATGGTATCGGGGTGCTCATTGAGATACGAGCGATGCGTGAGCGCGCGCAGTTGAAGCGAGGCATCCTGAAACACCGGCCAGGCCGGCGGGGGCAAGGAATTCACAGCTGGCGGCCTACCCGTGGAAGCGTTTGAGCGCGATAACGGCGTTGTGGCCGCCGAAGCCAAAGGCGTTGCTGATCACCGCCTCCACTTTGGACTCGCGCGCTGTGTTGGGCACATAGTCCAGGTCACAGTCCGGATCGGGCGTGTGATAGTTGATCGTGGGCGGCAGAACGCCCGTGCGCAAGGTCTGCACGCAGAACACGGCCTCCACCGCCCCGGTGGCGCCCATCATGTGGCCAGTCATGGACTTAGTGGACGACACGGGCACCTCATAGGCGCGCTGGCCCAAGGCCACCTTGATGGCTTTTGTCTCGGCGGCGTCGTTGAGCAGCGTGCCGGTGCCATGGGCGCTGATATAGCCCAGTTGCTCGGGGCTGATGCCGCCCAACTCCATGGCCTGGCGCATGGCGCGCGAGCCCATGATGCCGTTTTCAGCGGGGGCAGTAATGTGATAGGCGTCGGAGGTGGCGGAGTAGCCGGCCAGCTCGGCCAGAATTTCAGCGCCGCGGGACTGAGCGTGCTCCAGCGCCTCAATGATCAGCACGCCTGAACCTTCGCCCATGACCACGCCGTCGCGCTCGCGGTCGAACGGCTGCGGCACGCTCTCGGAGCGATGCGACATGGCCCCCAGGCGATCAAAGGCCGCGATGCCCACTTCCAGAACGGTCGCGTCGCTGCCGCCGGTGATGGCGGCGTCCATGGTGCCCGTGGCGACCAGCAGCCAGGCCTGGCCGATGCTGTCGTTGGCCGAAGCGCAGGCAGAGGCCACCGAGAAATTGGGCCCGCGCGCGCCCGTGTCGATGGCGATCAGGCCGCCGGCGCCGTTCGGCATCAGCATGGGAATGGTGAACGGGTTGACGCGCCGCGGCCCGCTCTCAAAGATGGTTTTGACAGCATCCTGAAAGGCCTGGATGCCGCCAATGGACGAGCTGACGATGACAGCCACCCGATGTCCGTTTTCTTCGGTAATTTGCAGACCGGATTGCTTCAACGCCTCCTGCGAGGCCGCGGTGGCATATTGCTCAAACCGATCGCGCCGGCGCGCCTCGCGCGGCTCCATGTAGCGGGTCGGCTCAAAGTGTTTAACCTCACCCGCCACCTTGACGAGATAGTCGTTGGTGTTGAAGTTGGTGATCGGGCAGATGCCGCTGCGCCCGTTGGTGATGTTATCCCACGATTCAGCCACGCTCAGGCCGGTAGGATTCACGGTTCCAATACCCGTGATGACCACGCGATGCATCATCCTGTTGCCTCCTCTGCCCCCGCACCCCTTCCTCTGCCTGGAAGGGGCTGCAACTATTTCAAGCCGCGGGCGTTTTCAGCCCGCTGCCTGTCAATATGGCCACGACGTCGCCCGGAACTTGTGAGAGTGCCTCCCACACCACGGCCGATGTCAGTTCCACATACAACCCCATGCGCGCCAATGCGATGTGCCCGGCGCGGATGCCCGCTTCGTCCACGGCTAGCATGGCGCCGCCACTCTCGCTGATCGCGGCCAACACCGCATCCCCGCGAATGGGCCGCACGACCCGAATGCCTTCAGCCACCGTCTCAGCCTCGCTGACCATGGCCAGACCCTCGCGGCCATAACGCTGCACCGCCCAAATGGGGGCGCAGGCCAGGGCTTGCACGCCAACCAGGCGCGGCAGCCGGTCGATCAGCCCGGCGGCCAACAGGGCCTTAAACCCGCAATGCAGGCCCAGTAACAAGGTACCATGCCCCACCGGCAGCACGACGGTTTCGGGCGCCCTTCCCACTTGTTCCCATATCTCGTAGGCGGCAGTGGCATTGCCGGCCAGCCCTATTGGATTGTAAACGTGACTGGCATAATGCGCGCCGGCCTGCACGGCGGCCAAAGCCGCCTCGGCCGCGCGCGAGCGCGGGCCGGGCACCGCCACGACCTCGGCCCCATAGGCAGCGATCTGGGCCCGTTTCGGGCCGGCGGCGGCCTCGGGCACGAACACCCGCGCCCGCAGGCCCGACCGGGCGGCATACCCGGCAAACGAGGCGCCGGCGTTGCCCGATGAATCTTCTATGGCTTCGGTGACTCCGGCGGCGCGCAGGGCGCTGAACAGGACCGCCATGCCACGGTCCTTGAAGGAGCCTGTCGGCTGCAAGCACTCGAGCTTGAAGGCCACGCGGCGGCTGTCCAGATCAACCGTCACCAGCGGCGTGCCGCCCTCGCCCAGACTCACCGGCTGCGCGCTGTCGGGCAGGGGAAAGGCGTGCCGGTAGCGCCACAGCCCCTGCGCGCCCGTATCAATCTGTTTGGCATCGAACAGGAGCGGCTGGCTCAGATCCAGAACGCCGCCGCACACCGGGCAGCCCGCGCCGCCGAAATCGAGGCCATACGAGCGACCGCAATTGGTGCACTTGAAAACGGCACTGGCCGGCGTGCTGGTCATGCGCCCGCTTCCCCCGCTGCGCGGTCAACATCACCCGGCGTATAGTGACCCTCGACCCATTCTTCGCCGTTGGGGCCGATTTCCTTTTTCCAGACCGGCACGATCTCTTTAAGCCGGTCGATGCCATAGCGCGCTGCCTCGAACACGCCGGTATCACGATGGCCGGCCGAACAGGCAATGAGCACCGTTGGCGTGCCCGAACCCAGCGGGCCAATGCGCTGCACAATGGCGATGCCCTCGACCGTGGGCCAACGCGCGCGAATCTCGTCTGCCACCTGGCGCATTTTGGCTTCAGCCATGGGCACATACGCCTCGTAAACCAGTTGGGTGGTTTGGTGCGGCCCCAACGGATCGGTGGCGCGTGTCGTCTGGCCGCGCACCATGCCGGTGAAAATGCAGGCGGCGCCGGTCGTGGGCAGGGTGATGGCCTCTACCAGCGCATCCAGGTCAAGGGCGTCGTTGGTGATCCGAAAAATGGTCGGCAGCTCAGCGCCGCCCGAGACCGGTGGAAACAGCCCAACCTCGTCGCCAGCGTGCAGCGGATCCTGCTGGAAGGCAAATTCGCGGTTGATTGCTACCAGGGCCGTGGGCAGGGCGGGGGCCAGGGCGGGAACTTCGGCCGCCAGGCGCGCCTTCAGATCCCCCACTGTGGCGCCCTCGTCCAGGGCAACGGTCAACTGGCCGCGTTGGGCGCGATCTTTGAGCGTGGCAAACAGCAAAATCGTTACTTGCACGGATGGTCCTTGGGCGCGCCAGGCTGGCGCGGGTTATTCATTGATCACGTCGCCGCTCTGCCCGCCATGTTTTTCCAGCAGACGCACATTGCTGATGCGCATCGTCTTCTCGGCTGCCTTGGCCATATCGTAGATAGTCAGCGCGGCCACGCTGACGGCCGTCAGGGCCTCCATCTCGACGCCTGTTTTGCCGGTGGTGCGGGCGGTAGCGGTGATGGCCACGCCGGGCAGTTCGTCGCGCAGCTCGCAGCGCACGTCGATGTGTGTCAGGGGCAGCGGGTGGCAGAGCGGAATCAGCTCAGACGTGCGCTTGGCGGCCATGACGCCGGCGATCTGGGCCACGCTCAGCACATCGCCTTTCTTGATTTGCCCGGCCCGGATCAAAGCCAACGTCTCCGGCCGCATGAGCACCTCGCCGGCGGCGACGGCCACACGCTCGGTGTCGGGCTTGTGGCCGACGTCCACCATGCGGGCAGTGCCTGAGGCGTCGAGATGAGAGAGAGTCATGTTAGGACAGGCGAAGCGGTCATTCGTCGTCTTTTCCGGGCCTCGGCGGCGCCTCGACCGTCAGGTACAGCGGGCGATTCTTGACCTCGTCGTAAATGCGGCCCAGATATTCGCCGATGATGCCCAGAAAAATCAGCTGCACGCCGCCCAAGAACAGCACCGAAATGAGCGTGGTGGCCTGGCCGGCGAAAAACAGCGGCTTATACAGCGCGCGCAGCACGGCCACGACCGGAATGGCAATTAGCGCCAAAGCCGATACCCAAAAGCCCAGGGTCGTGGCTAACTGCAGAGGAACATAGGAAAAGCCGGTAATCGAATCAGCCGCGAGCTTGACCATTTTTCCTAGCGGATACTGGGTGGCGCCGGCAAAACGCTCGTGGCGCTGGTAGCGGATGCCGGTCTGGCGGAAGCCGACCCAAACGGACAGCCCGCGCATGAAGCGATGGTGCTCGCGCAGTTGGCGCATGGCCAAAATGACCTTGCGGTCGATCAACCGAAAATCGCCAGCGTCGGCCGGAATATCAATCGACGCCAGCCGGCGGATGACACGGTAAAAGACCGCTGCCGATATCAGCTTAAAGAACGTTTCGCCGGCCCGCTGGGCGCGCTGCGCATAGACTACTTCGAAACCTTCGCGCCACTTGGCCACCAGATCGTTGATGACCTCGGGCGGGTCCTGCAGGTCGGAGTCGATAATGATGACGGCATCCCCTTCGGCATAGTCGATGCCGGCTGAAATGGCCACCTGGTGCCCGAAATTGCGCGAAAAGCGGATGATTTTGACGCGCGGGTCTTTGGCGTGCAGCTCGGCGCCAATTTCGGGCGAGCGATCGCGGCTGCCGTCAAAAATCAACAGCAACTCAGCTGGCCCGTCCAGCCCATCCAGCACGGCGCTGGTGCGCCGATAGAACTCGGCCAGCCCCGCCTCTTCGTTAAATACCGGTGCAATGATGGAATACCGTGGGCGTTGGGTTGACATTCGATAAGAGGTTGGGCGACGACCTATTGAGCCCAAATTATAACCTAACTTGCGGATGGTATAATCCCGACCTAATGTTTGCCAAGGCGAAAT
Source organism: Anaerolineales bacterium (assembly GCA_043734225.1). Classification (GTDB taxonomy): domain Bacteria; phylum Chloroflexota; class Anaerolineae; order Anaerolineales; family UBA6663; genus JAYTFQ01. The sequence continues at coordinate 6,960 of JAYTFQ010000524.1, forward strand.
CAATCCGGGAAAGTCTGGAGCGCACCCGCCAGACGGTATTTGGCCGTATTATCACTTTTCTCGGCCAGGCCGATGTCACCGAGAGCACTTTTGACGAGCTCGAATCCATGTTGATCCAGGCCGACCTGGGCGCCGACCTGGCCGACGATGTCACGGCT
>JAYTFQ010000525.1:0-14772 GCA_043734225.1 Anaerolineales bacterium
CTGTATGACGACGGCAAGACCGTCGAAGTGCAAATCCGGACTCCGGAAATGCACGAAAACGCCGAGTACGGCATTGCCGCCCACTGGCGCTACAAAGAAGGCACGCGGCGCGATGAAGCCTACGAGAAGCGCATCAAGTGGCTGCGCGGGCTGATGGAGTGGCGCCAGGACCTGGCCGACGCCGGCGAGTTCGTGGATGCCATGAAGCGCGATGTGTTTGAAGACCGGGTGTACGCCTTCACCCCGCATGGCGACATTATCGATCTGCCGTCGGGGGCCACGCCCATCGACTTTGCTTATCACGTGCACACCTCGGTGGGCGACCGCACGCGCGGCGCCAAGATCAACGGCAAACTGATCAGCCTGGATCATGCCCTGAAGACCGGCGACCAGGTGGAGATCCTGACCGCCAAGCGCGGCGGCCCGTCGCGCGATTGGCTCAACCCCGATCTGGGCCTGGTGCGCTCGCATCGCGCCCTGCAAAAGATCCGGCAGTACTTCCGGCGCCAGGACCGCGAGCAACTGATCACCCAGGGGCGGGACCTGCTGGAGCGCGAGCTGAAGCGCCTGGGCGTGGAGAACACCAACTACGAAGCGCTGGCGCGTGAGTTGGATTTCAGCAAGCCGGATGACCTGCTGTTTGCGCTGGGCGCGGGCGACATCCATGGCCGGCACATCGCGGCGCGTGTGCTGGAAGATGAACAGCAGCAGCGCCAGGAGCTGCTGGGCCTGCCCACGGTGGCGCCCGGCGGGGTGGTCCACTCCGAGGAGGTCAGCATCCTGGGCACGCGCGGGCTGCTGACCAACCTGGCGCGCTGCTGCAAGCCGGCGCCGGGCGACCCGATTATCGGCTACATCACGCGCGGGCGCGGGGCCACCATTCACCGCCGCGACTGCCCGAATGTGCTCAGCCACAAGGAGCCGGAGCGCTATATCAAGGTGTCCTGGGGCCAGGCGCAGCAGACCTACCCGGTGTCGGTGCGGGTGACGGCCTATGACCGCGACGGCCTGATGCGCGACGTGGCGACAGTGGTGGCGGAAGAGAAGATCAACATGACTTCGGTCAACGTGGCCACCAAGAACAGCATTGCCACATTTGAGGTAACCATGGAAATTTCGGACGTGGAAGTGCTGCCGCGCATCCTGGCGCGCATTGAGCAACTGCCCAACGTGATTGAAGCGCGGCGCTGGAAGGCAGGCTGAGGCATGGGCGAATTGGTGCAAATGCTGAGCGTGGCCGAGGCCCGGGCGCGGATTCTGGAGCACTTCAGTCCGCTGGGCAGCGAGCGCGTGCCGCTGAGCGAGGCGGCCGGGCGGGTGCTGGCTGGCGATGTGCTGGCCACGACCGATCTGCCGCCCTTCAGTAACTCCAGCATGGATGGGTATACCGTGCGGGCCGGCGAGGCGGCCGGCGCTTCGGCCAATAGTCCGGTGCGTCTGGCCGTCAGCGCGGACATCCCGGCCGGCAGCGGCGCGCCTGGGCCGCTGGCGCCAGGCACGGCGGCGCGCATTATGACCGGCGCGCCGATGCCACCCGGCGCGGACGCGGTGGTGCCGGTGGAAGAAACCGATGACCAGCGCGAACGGACGGGCGAGCCGCCGCCGGCGCAAGTGGCCATTCGAGTGGCGCCCGTTTTGGGGGCCAACGTGCGCCCGGCCGGGCAGGATATGCGCGCCGGCCAAACCGTGCTGCGGGCCGGCACGGTGCTCAGCCCGGCGGCCGTGGGCGTGCTGGCGGCGCAGGGCGTGGGCCAGGTACCGGTGCACATCAAGCCACTGGTGGCCATCTTTTCCACCGGCGACGAGCTGCGCCGGGTCGAGGAGAGCCTGGGACCGGGACAAATCCGCGACACCAACAGCTATACGCTGGCGGCCGCCGCGGCCAGTTATGGCGCGCGCGTGCTGCGGCTGGAGGTGGCAGGCGACCGACTCGAAGCGGTGCGTGCGCGTTTCGCGACGGCCCAGGAGGCCGGGGCGCACCTGATTATCTCGTCGGCCGGGGTTTCGGTGGGCGCGTATGACGTGGTGAAGGCGGCGGTGGAAGCAGACGGCGCGCTTGGCTTTTGGCGCGTGCGCATGCGCCCAGGCAAGCCGCTGGCCTTTGGGCAGGTGGGCGGAGTGCCGTTCTTTGGGCTGCCCGGCAACCCGATTTCGGCCCTGGTGGGTTTTGAGGTGTTTGTGCGGCCGGCGCTGCTGAAGTTGGGCGGACGGACACGCTGGGAAAAACTAGAGATTACTGCCGAGCTGCTGGAGCCGATGCAATCCGACGGGCGCGAGAGCTATCAGCGGGTGATTGTGGAGCGCCGTGGCCAGGGCTATGTGGCCCGCGGCAGCGGCAACCAGGGTTCGGCCGTCCTGTCGGCCATGGTGCGCGCCAATGGCCTGCTGATCTTGCCGGAAGGCGTGACCCAGGCCCAGCCCGGCGACCGGTTTGCGGTGTGGCTGCTGGAAGAGGCCGAAGGCGGCCTGAGCGCGCACGGAGAAAGCGGAGCATGACCCGCGGCCTGCCAGGCGCCGCCGGAGATCGGCTGCGCTGGGCCAGCCTGATATTTGCCACCCTGGGCGCACTGGTGGCGGGTTATCTGACCTATATCAAGCTGGCGCACGTGGAGGCCATCTGCCGCGGGGTGGGCGACTGCGAAACCGTCAACAACTCCATTTATTCTCAAATATCGGGCATTCCTATCGCCGTGCTGGGCCTGGGCGCCTATCTGGCCATCCTGGCCCTGCTGGTGTTGGAGCCGCGCGTTTCCGTGCTGCATGACTTCGGACCCCTGGCAATTTTCGGATTGGCATTGACAGGAAGCCTATACTCGGCTTATCTTACCTACGTTGAGCTGTTCGTCATTCATGCGATTTGCCCCTATTGCGTAACGTCGGCGGTATTGATAACCGGCCTGTTAATCATGGCCGTGGTGCGCCTCGCGCGGGGAACACTCGCTGGATGAACCGGGCAGGCAGCCGGGCCTAACGCCCTCAGCCCCACTCACAAACAGGAGGCGTCATGCCCCGAATTCGTTGTCACTATGAAGATTGCGTATTCCTCGAGGATGGCTACTGCGGCGCGGCGGCCATTGAGTTGGAACCTGAAGGCGGCTGCCTGACCTACACCCGGGTGGACGAGGCCGAGGACAAGACCACCGAGGAATGGGAAGAGGAAGACTTCGAGGACGAAGTGGAGGAAGAGGGGGAAGACTACCTGGATGACGACGAGGACGAGGACAGTTGGGACGACGAGGAAGAAGACTATTGACCTGGGCCGGCGGACGGGCGCCGGCTCTGGGCAACGAAAAGCGGGCCTTTAGGCCCGCTTTTGTTATCCACTAGTTACAACCGATCCAGCGCGTTTACTTGCGTTTGCTGGTCAGGGTGCGGCTGAGAATGTCTTCCTGCTGATCGCGCTTCTGCTTATCGCGATTCTTTGAGCGGCGGCTGGTGTCGCGCGGCTCGGGCTCGCCGCCCATGGCGCGCTGCAGCGCCAACTGCATCGCGGTGAGCGGGGTCTCGCCGGTGTCTTCTTCGACGACCATGTCTTCGGCTTCCAGCGCCTTGATGCTGAGCTTGATCTGCCGTTTGCGCGGATCGACGCCGATGACCTTAACTTCAACTTCCTGGCCCATCTTGACGATCTCGGACACTTCTTCCACCCGGTAGCCGGCCAGCTCGCTGATGTGAATCAGCCCGGGCCGCTCGGCGCCGATGTCGACAAAGGCGCCGAAGCGTTCAATCTTGACGACCTTGCCGGTGTACTTCTGGCCGGACTTGATTTCGTCCCAGTCCAGCCCGAGCGGCTCGATCATGGTCAGGTCAATACGGCCGGCCTGCGGGTCCACGCGCCGGACCCAGACCGTGACGCTGTCGCCTTCTTTGACGACATCCTCGACCCGAGTAATGGGCTTGGCGCTCATGGCCGAAATGTGGACCAGGCCATCGCGCCCGACACCGACGTCAACAAAGGCCCCGAATAGCTCGACCTTTTTGACCGTGCCGGTCAACTTCATCTTCTGCTTGAGATCCTCAAGGCGGTGTGGCGCCGAGGATTGGGTTGCATCGCTCACTTAAGAAAACCTCCGCCGATCAATGGGTGGTGATTATACCCGCCACTGGCGAGCCTGTCAAAATTTTGCCGCAGTTTGAAGATTTCTCAAAATCCAAGTTATAATACCCGACCTGGGAAATTAATCACGAGCCGTCAGGAGGCAGGTTGCGGTCGCTCATCACCGGCGTTGGCGGGTTTGCTGGTAGTCATCTGGCGGATCGTTTGCTGGCGGATGGTGAGGCCGGCGACGACGTGTGGGGCTGCGACCTGAGCGCGGCGGCGCGCCCGTATTTGTCGCCCAGGGTGACCCTGCTGGCGGCCGACCTGCGCGACCCGCGGGCGGCGCGTGAGGTGATCGAGCGGGCCGGCCCGGACCGCGTTTACCACCTGGCCGGGCAAGCGTTTGTGGGGGATAGTTGGGCCAGCCCGTGGGAAACGATTGAAACGAACTTGCGCGCCCAGGTTAACTTGCTGGAGGCGGTGGTGGCCAGCGGGCGGTCGACACGGATGCTGGTGGTGGGCTCGGCGGACGAATATGGCCGGGTGAGCGATGTCAGCAAGCCGATCGACGAAGAGTATCCGCTGCGGCCGGACAGCCCGTACGGCGTCAGCAAAGCGGCGCAGGACCTGCTGGGCTTGCAGTATTTTCTCAGCTATGGTTTGCCCATCGTGCGCGTGCGGCCCTTCAACCATATCGGGCCGCGGCAAAACCGCAAGTTTGTGGCGGCGGCGTTTGCCTCGCAGATTGCCGCCATTGAGGTGGGGCGCCAGCCGGCAGTGATGCAGGTGGGCAAGCTGGACGCGCGGCGCGATTTTACGGATGTGCGCGACACAATGCGCGCCTACGCGCTGCTGTTGGAGCACGGGCAGCCAGGGCAGGTGTACAACGTGGGCTCGGGGGAGTCGCACCGCATTCAGGATTTGCTGGACGTGCTGCTTGGCATGTCGCGCGTGCCGATCCGGGTGGAGACCGACCCGGCCCGGCTGAGGCCGAATGATGTGCCCGACCTGGTTTGTGATGCGCGCCGGCTGCGCGAGGCGACCGGCTGGCAGCCGCAGTATCGCCTGGAAGAAACCTTGCGCGACCTGCTGGACTATGAGCGGTCGCTGTGCGTTCCGGCGGCTGTGGGCGGCGCGTGAGCAGGAAGCAGGAATAACGTGACTACCGCATTGATTACAGGGATTACCGGCCAGGATGGATCGTACCTGGCCGAATTTTTGCTGGCGAAGGGCTATACCGTCGTCGGCATGGTGCGCCGCAGCAGCACGGTCAACTTTGACCGGATTCGCCACATTCAGAACCGGGTGGAGATTGTGCAGGGCGACCTGCTGGACCAGATGTCGCTGATCGACATCCTAAAAGAATATCAGCCGCAGGAAGTCTATAACCTGGCGGCGCAGTCGTTTGTGCCGACATCCTGGAAGCAGCCAGTGCTGACCGGCGAGTTCACCGCGCTGGGCGTGACGCGCATGCTGGATGCCATGCGCATCGCGGATCCGGCGGCCAAATTTTATCAGGCTTCCAGCAGTGAGATGTTCGGCAAAGTGCAGCAGGTGCCGCAGACCGAGCGCACGCCGTTTTACCCGCGCAGCCCGTACGGCGTGGCCAAGGTTTACGGGCATTGGATCACGGTCAACTACCGCGAGAGCTATGACCTGTTTGCCTGCTCGGGCATCCTGTTCAATCACGAATCGCCGCGCCGGGGCCTGGAATTCGTGACGCACAAGGTGACGCACGGCGCCGCGCTGATTAAGCTCGGGCGGGCCCGCGAGCTGCGGCTGGGCAATTTGGAATCGCGGCGCGACTGGGGTTTCGCCGGCGACTATGTGCGCGCCATGTGGCTGATGCTGCAGCAGCCGCAGCCGGACGACTACGTGGTGGCCACGGGCGAGACGCACGCGGTGCGCGAGCTGTGCGAAGTGGCCTTTGGGCACCTGGGCCTGGACTATCAAGAGCACGTCATTCAAGACCAGCGCTATTTCCGACCGGCCGAGGTGGACTTGCTGGTGGGCGACCCGGCCAAGGCGGGCAAGGTGCTGGGCTGGGAGCCGACGATGGGCTTTCGAGAGCTGGTGCAGGTGATGGTCGACGCCGATCTTGAGGCGCTTAAGAATGGGCGCGAAGTTTAGCCGGCTAGCGGGTGGGCACTGGGGAGGCCGGCCATGATGGAAGAAGCCGTCATCCGCTTTGGCACCGATGGCTGGCGCGGCCAGATTGCGGAGGATTATACCTTCGCCAACGTGCGCCGCTGCGCCCAGGGTTTTGCCAGCTACTGCCTGGCGAAAGGCTGGGCGGGCGAGAGCGTGGTGGTCGGCTACGACAAGCGCTTCGATTCGGAGCTGTTCGCGGCGGCGGTGGCGGAAGTGCTGGCCGCCAACGGCTTGAAAGTCTGGCTGACGGATGGCCCGACGCCGACCCCGGTGATCGCCTTCGCGGTGGTCGCAAAAGGGGCCAAGGGCGCTATCAATATCACCGCCTCGCACAACCCACCCGCCGATAACGGTTTCAAGGTGCGCGATCCGCACGGCGGCGCGATTGACCCGGCCGGCTTGCAGCAGATTGAAGCGCTGATCCCGGGCAGCGAGGGCGTGCAGCGCAAGCCATTGGACGAAGCGCAGGCGCAAGGACTGGTGCAAGTCTTCGACGCCGCGCCGGCCTATATTGACAATCTCAAAACGCTGGTGGACCTGGACGGTATTCGCAACGCCGGCTTGAAGGTGCTGGTGGACCCGATGTGGGGCAACGGCGGCGGCTGGTTTCCGCGGCTGCTGGCCGGCGGCCGGACGACGGTCGAGGAGATCCACAATCAGCGCAACCCGATCTATCCGGAAATGCGCCGGCCGGAGCCGATCCCGCCGAACATTGATGTGGGCCTGCGCACCACGCTGCAGCGGCAGGCGGATGTGCTGCTGATCACCGACGGCGACGCCGACCGGATGGGCATTGGCGACGAGCAGGGCCGCTTTGTCAACCAGTTGGAAGTGATGGCGCTGCTGGCGCTGTATCTGCTGGAGGTGCGCGGACAGCGCGGCCCGATCGTGAAAACCCTGAGCACCACCTCGATGCTGAACCGGCTGGGCGAGCTGTACGATGTGCCCGTTTACGAGACGGGGGTCGGCTTCAAGTACGTGGCGCCCAAGATGATGGAGACCGACGCCATCCTGGGCGGCGAAGAGAGCGGCGGTTATGCCTTCCGGGGCAATGTACCCGAGCGTGACGGCATCCTGGGCAATCTGTACTTCCTGGACTTCATGGTTAAGACCGGCCAGAAGCCGTCGCAATTGCTGGCGAGTCTGTTTGCAAAGGTGGGGCCGCACTATTACGACCGGATCGACACGCAATTTCCGACCGCGCAGCGCGACGCGGTGCGGCAGCGCGTGGCGGCGGCCCAGCCGGGGATTGAGTTGGGCGGGCTGAAAGTGACCGGCATCGAGACCACCGATGGCTTCAAGTTCAAATTTGAAGGCGGCGGTTGGATGCTGGTGCGCTTCTCGGGCACCGAGCCGATCATCCGGGTGTATTGCGAAGTGCTAAAGCCGGAGCAGGTGCAGCCGGTGCTGCAGGCGGGGCTGAAATTGGCCGGCCTGAAGTGAGTGGCAAATGGTAGCAAGTTTGGTGGACACACACTGCCATCTGGATTTGACCGAGTTTGAGGCGGACCGGGAGGCCATGTTGGAGCGGGCGCGGGCGGCGGGCGTGAACCGAATGCTGGTGCCGGCTACGGACCTGGCCAGCAGCCGGCGCGTGGTGGCCCTGGCGGAGCGGCACCCAGAGCTGCGGGCGGCGGTGGGCGTGCATCCGAACGAAGCCGGCGATTTCACGGATGAAACCCTGGCGGAACTGCGCGATTTGTCGCAGCATCCAAAAGTGGACGCAATCGGTGAAATTGGGATAGATTTATACTGGCACACAGTGCCCCTGGAAAAGCAACAGCACGCCTTTCGAGCCCAGTTGGCGCTGGCCGCGGAGTTGGGGCGTCCAGCGATCATTCACGACCGCGAGGCGCATGCCGAGGTGATGGCTCAGTTGGGCGAAACGCGCGTGCCGGCCGGGGTGGTGCTGCATTCGTTTTCTGGCGACAGCGCCATGGCGGAACAGGCTGTGGCGGCTGGGTATTATCTGGGGGTAGATGGGCCGCTGACGTACAAGAAAAATGAGGGACTGCGCGACATCTTTCGGAAAGCGCCGCGCGATTGTATTTTGATTGAAACGGATGCGCCGTACCTGACACCGCAGGCCCGGCGTGGGACGCGCAACGAACCGGCCTACGTGCGGTTTGTGGCCGAAAAGCTGGCGGAAGTGCGCGCCAGCACACTGGAGTTGGTGGCGGCGGCCACCACGGCCAATGCGGCCCGTTTGTTTCGGTGGGAGTTGGTGGAGTGATCTCGACCCTTTCGACTGTTGACATTTTCACGCCGATCCAGGCCGATTTGAAGGCCGTGGAGGCCAAGCTGCGCGAAGCGGCGCTGGCCAACCAGAACCAGGCCCTGACCAGCGCCCTGGAGCATCTGCTGGCCTCGGGCGGCAAGCGCGTGCGTCCGGCGGTGGCGCTGCTGAGCGCGCGCCTGTTTGACGCGGAGCCCAGCCGGGCCGTGGCGCTGGCGGCGGCGATCGAGATGCTGCACACCGCCACGCTGGTGCACGACGACCTGATTGACGGATCGCTGCTGCGGCGCGGCTTGCCGACGCTGAATACCCAATGGACCCCAGGGGCCACCGTGCTGACCGGCGACTTTTTGTTCGCGCGGGCGGCGGCGCTGGCCTCCGAGACTGACTCGGTGCGCGTGATGAACGTGTTCTCGCGCACGCTGATGGTCATCGTCAACGGCGAGATCAACCAGATGTTTGTGGGCCGCGGGCAGGCCTCGCGCGAGGGCTATCTGCAGCGAATATACGCCAAGACAGCGTCGCTGTTTGCGGTGGCGGCCGAGGCGGCCACCATCCTGGGCAAGGCCGACGAGCACACCATCAGCGCCATGCGGCACTTTGGGCGCGAAGTGGGCATGGCCTTCCAGATGATCGACGACATTCTGGACTTCACCGGCGAAGAATCCAAGATTGGCAAGCCGGTGGGCAGTGACCTGCGCCAGGGGTTGTTCACCCTGCCGGTGCTGATCTATCTGGAAAAGCACCCGGACGATCTCGACGTGGCGGCGCTGCTCAACGGGCATTCCGGCGAGAGCGAGCACGTGGACCGGGTGGTGCAGGCGGTGCGCAATTCTGGCGCGATTGCCCTGGCCTTGGACGAGGCGAAGACCTACATCGTCCGCGCCCAGACGGCGCTGGCGCCGATGCCGGCCAACATGTATCGCCGGGCCCTGTCTGACCTGGCCGACTATTTCGTCAGCCGAAAAGTCTGATCGCCGGCCGCTGTCCTGTGCAGGGCTGGTGAGGTCCGTGCCGCCCCCCGACATTTCGATCATCATCGTCTCGTGGAATGTGCGCGAGCGCCTGCGCGCTTGCCTGCGCAGCCTGCCCCAACCGGGCGGCGGCGTGGAGACGATTGTGGTAGACGCGGCCTCCGCCGACGGCACGCGCGAGATGGTGCGCGCCGAGTTCCCCTCCGTTCTGCTCATCGCCCGCGCCGACAACGTCGGCTATAGCCGCGGCAACAATCTGGGGCTGGCCCAGGCGCGCGGCCGGTATGCATTCATCCTGAACCCAGACACCGAGCTGGACGAGCAGACGTTGCCGGTGATGAGCGCCTACCTTGACGGGCATCCGCGGGTGGGCGTGCTCGGGCCGCGGCTGGTGCTGCCAGACCAGTCGGTGCAAGCTTCGCGGCGGCGCTTTCCCACGCTCACCACGGCGCTATTTGAGAGCACCTGGCTGGCCGGCCTGGCGCCCGGGCAACTGTTGGACGACTATTACGCCGCCGATCTGCCGGAGGGTGAACCAGCGGAAGTGGATTGGCTGGTGGGAGCGGCGCTGCTGGTGCGGCGCGCCGCCTGGGAGCAGGTGGGCGTGCTGGACGAGGGCTTTTTCATGTATTCGGAAGAGCTGGACTGGCAGCGCCGGATCAAGGCCGCCGGCTGGCAGATCGTGTATCTGCCGGCGGCGCAGGTGCGGCACTTCGAGGCCCAATCCAGCGCCCAGGTGCCGGCCGCCACCCACATCCGCTTCAACACCAGCAAGGTGCGCTATTTTCGCAAGTATCACGGCGTGATGGCCGGCGAATTCTTGCGCTGGTATCTGCTGAGCCAGTTTGCGTTCCAGCTCGGGCTGGAGGGGGTGAAGGGCGCGCTGGGCCACAAGCGCCCGCTGCGCCAGGCGCGCATGGCCGCCTACTGGGCCGTGCTGCGCTCGAGGCTGCGCGGCTGATGCGCGTAGGATTGGTGACCGGAGAATACGCGCCCATGCAGGGCGGGGTGGGGGACTTTACACGCGAGCTGGGCCAGGCGCTGGCTGGGCTGGGGATGGAGACGCATGTGATCACCGCCGAGCGCGCGTCCGCCAGTTCTGGCGGCGGCCTAGTGGTGCATCCGGCCATCAAGCGTTGGTCATTTTTATCGCTCTGGCGCATCGCCGCCCTGGCGCGCCGGCTCAAGCTGGATTTGATCAATCTGCAATATCAGGCGGCGGCCTATGGCCTGTCGGCTCCGATTCACTTCTTGCCGGCCATCGCCGGCGTGCCGGTGGTTGTCACCTTCCACGATCTGCGCATGCCATATCTATTCCCCAAGGCTGGCCGGCTGCGGCCGGCGGCCGTCACGCGGCTGGCGCGCAGCGCGGCGGGGGTGATCGTCACCGATCCGGCCGATGCGGACGAGCTGCGGCGGCGCGGCGGTGTGCGGCGGCTGACGCAGATCCCTATCGGCAGCAACATCGCGCCGGCGCCGCCGGCAGGCTATGACCGGGCCGCCTGGCGCGCCAGCCTGGGCGCGCGGCCGGACGAGCTGCTGCTGGGCTATTTTGGCTTTCTGAATGAGTCAAAGGGCGGTGATACGCTGATTAGCGCGCTGGCCGTGCTGATGGATCGCAAGGCGCCGGCGCGGCTGGCGTTGATTGGCGGGCAGACGGGCGCCAGCGACTCCGCGAATGCGGCGTTTGAAGTTAAGCTCGAGCGTCAGATCAAGCGTTACGACCTGGAGAGCCGCATCGTTCGGACTGGATTCGTCGAACCGGCCGCGGTTTCGGGGCATTTGCTGGCCTGTGATGCCGTGGTCCTGCCCTACCGAGATGGGGTATCATTCCGGCGGGGCAGTTTGATGGCGGCCCTGGCGCATGGCTGCGCCGTGATCTCCACCGAGCCGGCGCGGCCGGTGCCCGAGCTGCGCGACGGCGAGAACATCCGGCTAGTGCCGGCCGAATCGGCCCCGGCGCTGGTGCTGGCGGTGACCGAACTACTGCACGCGCCCGAGCTGCGGGCGCGCCTGGGACAGGGCGCGCGGGCGCTGGCCGCCAGCTTTCGCTGGGAGGCTATCGCGGGCCGCACGCTGGATTTCTATCAGTCAATTGTCAGTGCATGACGTCATCTGTTACTGCCCCGCCAGCGGCTGGGCGCACTCAGGCACGAGCTGGTTTCGACCTTCAGCGCGCGGGGCTGCCCGTGCTGCTGGCAGTGTTTGTGCTGCTGGGCGCCATGTATGCGATTGTGACACCGCTGTTCGAGGTGTCGGACGAGCTGTGGCACTACCCGATGGTGAAGACTCTGGCCGATGGCCAGGGCCTGCCGGTGCAGAACCCGGCCAACCCGGGCGCCTGGCGGCAGGAGGGCAGCCAGCCGCCGCTGTATTACGCGCTGATGGCCCTGGCCACCAGTTGGATTGATACCAGCGACCTGAACCAGGTGCGCTGGATCAATCCGCATGCCGACAACGGCATCATCACCGCGGACGGCAACAACAATATCGTCATTCACACCGAGCGCGAGGCCTGGCCGTGGACGGGCACGGTCCTGGCGGTGCGGCTGATCCGGCTGCTGTCGGTGCTGATGGGCGCGGGCACGGTGTACTTCACCTACCGGCTGGCGCTGGAGCTGGCGCCGGGCCGCCACGGCCTGGCGCTGGCAGCGGCCAGCCTGACAGCATGCACACCCATGTTTGTGTTCATCAGCGCCTCGGTCAACAACGACAACCTGGCCATCCTGCTTTCGACCGCCATCCTGTGGCTGCTGGCGCGCTGGCTGCGGGCCGGCACGCCCCGGCGCGCGCGCGAATATGCGCTGCTGGGCGTGCTGCTGGGCGCCGCCGCCCTAAGCAAGACCTCGGCGCTGGGGCTGTGGGGGCTGGCGGGCGGGGTGATCGCGTATATCGAGGTGCGTGCGGCCAGACGAAGGACCGCGCCGCGCGACGAACGACGGATGACAATTTCAACATTCGTCGTTCGTCTTTGGTCGTTCGTCATCCTTTTCGGCGCCGCTCTCGCCGTCAGTGGCTGGTGGTTCGCGCGCAACTTTGTGCTTTATCACGACTGGCTGGGCTGGAGCGCGTTCCTGGATACGGTCGGGCGCCGGCCGCACCCGGCTTCACTGCTGCAATTGTGGGGCGAGCGGGTTGGATTTGCGCAGGCGTATTGGGGGCTGTTTGGCGGCGTGAGCGTGCCCATGCCGGACTGGACGTATCTGGTCTTGAACGGCATGGTGGTGCTGGCGTTGGTGGGGCTGGTGTGGGGCGTGGCCGTGGCGGTTCGGCGGCCGCAGATCGGCCTGGATCAGTTGGTGCGCCGGGCCTTGCTGGCGGCCTGGCTGGCGCTGGTCCTGGTCGGGCTGGCGCAATGGACGCGCTTGACCTGGGCCTCACAGGGGCGGCTGATCTTTCCGGCCATTGCGGCCATTGGCGTGCTGGCCGGCGCGGGCCTGGCGCGGCTGTGGCGGGGCCTGCCCTGGCTGGCGGTGGGCTTTATGGGCGTATTGACCGCGGCGGTGCCGTTTACCGTGATTGCGCCCCACTACCAGCCAGCCAACCCGCCGACCGCCGCGCAATTGGCGGCTCTTTCCAAGCCGCCGGCCGATAGTTCGGACTTCGGCGGCGAGATGCGCCTGTTGGGATATCAACTCGGTGACAGCGCGGCCGTCCCCGGCCAGAGCCTGCACCTCAAGCTGGTCTGGCAGGCGCAGATTGCCATGGACCGCAACTGGAGCATTTTTGTGCATGTGGTCGACGACCAGGGCGTGATAGTGGCGCAACGCGACCGCTACCCCGGCAATGGGCTGCTGGCCACCACACTGTTGGCGCCGGGGCAGACCGTGGCCGACGATTATGTGATCCCTATCCCGGACGTCACAGTGGGCGGGGCCGGGGCGCACATCGAAGTGGGGTTGTATGATCTGACCGATGGCACGCGGCTGCCCCTGGCCTCGGGCGCGGACGTGGTTTCCATTGCTGGTATTGCGCTGGCGGCGCGGCCTGTGCTTAGCGTGCCGGGCGGAGGCGCCATTCCCAACCCCATCCAGCGCAATTTTGCCAACCGGATCGAGCTGGTGGGTTATGAGCTGCCGGTGCGCGCCGCGCAACCTGGACAGGCCATCACTTTGACTCTATATTGGCGCGGCACGGGCCCGATCGCCAACAACTACAGCGTGTTCGCGCACGTGCGCGGACTGGGCGAAAGCCTGTGGGCGGGCCAGGATGGCTGGCCGCAGCACGGCGCGGCGCCGACCTCGGCCTGGCGCGCCGGCCAGTTGATAAAGGATTCGTATAGCCTGATGCTTAAACCTGATACGCCGGCCGGGCAATACACCATCGAAGTCGGCTTGTATGACGCCGCTGGTGTTCGGCTGGGCGTCACGGATGGCGACGGATTGCCCACCGATTCCGATTTTGTTTATCTCAGCAAGATTCGAGTTGGGCTGCCGTGACCGACGCGACTGACGCGCCGAACAAACCCGCGCCCGGGCCGGCCGTGGCCGCGCGACGGTCACGCGCGCCGGCCGTGTGGCTGGGGCTGATCCTGGCGCTGCACATTGTGCTGGGTTTCATGTATGACCGGGCTACCCCTATCTTTGAGGCGCCCGACGAGGGTTACCACGTGGCCTTTGCCCGCTGGCTGGCGCTGGGGAACGGCCTGCCGGTGCAGCAGCCGGGCCAATTGGGCGATTGGGAGCAAGAGGGCAGCCAACCCCCCCTGTATTATTCCCTGGCGGCGGCCCTGACGTCGCGCATTGATACCTCGGACTGGTCGCAGGCGTTTGTTCGCAACCCATTTGTGCGGCACGAGCCCGGCATTCCGTACAATGCGAACGCCTATCGACACCGCCCAATGGAGCAGTGGCCGTACACCGGCACGGCGTTGGCTGTGCACCTGGTGCGCTGGCTGTCGCTGGCGCTGAGCGTGGCGACGATATTTTTCACCTACCGGCTGGCGTTGGAAGTGTTCCCGGGGGGGCAATGGCTGGCGCTGCTGGCCGCGGCCTTTGTGGCATTCAATCCGATGGTGCTGTTCATTAACGCCTCGGTGAATAACGACAACCTAGTGATGGCGCTGAGCACCGCGGCGCTGTGGGGGACTGTGCATTTCATGCGGCCGCGGGTGAGCGGCTACGCCTGGAAAGCGCTGCTGCTGGGGCTGCTGCTGGGCCTGGCCGCGCTGACCAAGGTCAGCGGGTTGGTGCTATGGACGGTGGCGGCCGTGGCCGTGCTGGTGGGCGCCTGGCGCGGGCGCGATTGGAAGCGCTTTGTGATTGCGGGTGTGCTGATTGCGACTGTGGCCGTGCTGGTGAGCGGCTGGTGGTATTGGCGCAACCAGCAGCTGTATGGCGAGTGGCTGGGGCTGAATACGATGGTGTCCATCG